>CAYWHF010000068.1:0-9086 GCA_964457695.1 uncultured Methylocapsa sp. | reverse complement strand
GTCATCCGCGACACCGACTTCACGCCTAGCCATATCATCGAGTTCTATATGAGCTATCCGTTGTATATCGTCGTCGGCGTGGGCGGCTTCATGTATGCAAGGACCAGGCTACCGACCTATGCCTGCAAGGGCTGGTCGATTGCCTATGTGCTCTTGTTTGTTGGCCCATTCATGATCTTCCCGAACGTTGGGTTGAATGAATGGGGTCACACCTTCTGGTTCATGGAGGAACTGTTTGTTGCTCCGTTGCACTGGATGTTTGTGTTCTTTGGCTGGTTCTCGCTCGCGGTCTTCGGCGTCGTGCTGCAGATCCATGGGCGTCTGATGGAGCTCGCCCAGGGGCACGAGGACCTCGTCGGTCTCGAGCCGGCGGAGTAATAAGCGCTTCGTATGTTGAGGACCCGTTGGCCTGAACGCGAAGCGTTCAGCCCAACCGGCCGGCCGCTTTCCGGAAGTAGGGTATTTTCCGGGGGGCGGCCGCGCCAGGGCTGAGCAAGAACATCGCATTCCAAATTTACTCTGTCGATCCGGCCACCGTGTCCGGCGGGAGTAACAGGGAGGATAGGATGCTAGGATTCAAGTCAGGTACCGAATCGATCCCCGCTTCGCCGGGTGTCGAGGGCGGCGCGGGCGCGAATGTGCCGCGCGCGGCGCCCAATATTGCGTTTGCGGGCGGGGGCTCCTCGCCTTTCGTTTCCCGCCAAGAGGCGGCCGACGCGATCGGCCGGGCCGACCTTCTGGCGCTAGTCTTCCTCTTTCTGATCATGATCGGTGGCTACCATGTCCACGCGATGTTGACATGCGGCGACTGGGATTTCTGGGTTGACTGGAAAGACCGGCGCATGTGGCCGACGATAATGCCGATTCTGCTGGTGACCTTCCCGGCGGCGGCCCAATATTTCTTCTGGATGCATTACCGGATGCCGTTCGGGGCGACGTTCCTTTGCCTCGCGCTGCTGGTCGGTGAGTGGCTTGATCGCTACATCAACTTCTGGGGCTGGACCTACTACCCGGTCAATCTGATTTGGCCGACCTCTCTCATTCCCCAGGCGATGTTCATGGATATCGTGCTGCTTCTGAGCAGCAGCTGGATCATAACCATGATCGTCGGCTCGATGGGCTTCTCGCTGCTGATGTATCCGAACAATTGGGTTATCCTTGCGCAGTTCCATCAGCCCGCCGACGTAAATGGCCAGCTGATGACGGTGGCCGATCTCATTGGCTACCACTATGTCCGCACTTCGATGCCTGAATACGTCAGAATCATCGAACGCGGCACGATGCGCACCTTTGGTAAGGACGTCGTCGGCGTTGCGGCATTCTTCGGCGGATTCGTGTCGATCATGGTGTATTTCGTCTGGTGGCACGTCGGAAAGATGTTCTCCACCGTGAAATACATGAAGTACGTCTAACCCGCCGCATGGTCCCGAAGCGCCTGCGGCGTTTGTTGAAGCCCTGGCGGAGCTGCTTCCAGGTCGGAACCGCCAGATCTCAACGATGGAGCGATAGCTCCGGAAAGCTTCTTTGCTGTGAGGATTAAGGCCAACCGAAAGCTGCTTTGTTAATCCGGCGCCGGCAAACCCGGAGATTATGTCCGGCAGATCCAAGGCGGGTGCTAAACTCGGAGCCAAATCGAGAGTTCTTTCCCCCGCTTGCAAACCCAAGCGGGGGATTCTTGAAATGTAATGCCAATTCTTACGTTCATGCCAGCCCTACAACCAGGGCTTTTCGCGCGGTCAGACGCGGGCTTGAGCAAATCACCAAAGTTTGAAGAGGTGCGAGAAAACAATAACCATTGATTATGCACCGGGTAAGATTAGGCTTTCCGAGAGGGCTGGAAAACAACGATTGCTGCGATGGAGCTTCACCAGATCAGGCATTTCATCGCTGTTGCCGAGGCTGGCGGATTCACCAAGGGGGCACAGCGGGTCGCGGTATCGCAGCCAGCGATCTCTGCAAGCATCGCGAAATTAGAAGCGGAACTTGACGTCAAATTACTTGAACGCCGGCACTCTGAGGTTGTGCCGACGGCGGCGGGAATGCGCCTGCTCGAAGTGGGCAAGACAATTTTGCAAAGTTGCAATGATGTGAGAGCGGAAGTCAAGGCGATCGCTAATCACAAGTATCTGAGAATCGGCATATTGCAATTGCTCTTCAGCGGTCATGTTTCCGGCTTATTGAGTGCTTTCCGAGAAGCCAATCGTGATGTCGCTATTGAAGTCGTTGAGGGTACTTGGGAGCAATTGTTCGGATTTCTCGAAGAACATGAGGTAGACGCCGCGCTCACGATTCTCAATGGGACGGAATCAAAGTTTGCAAGCCGCGCGCTCTACACCATGCCCTATGTGCTGGCGGTCAGAGAGGACCATCGCTTTGCGGAGCGGCCGGGTGTGACTCTTGGCGATCTCACCAACGAACCGTTCATCCTGCCGGATCACAGCCCGTGCCTGCAAAATCTGACAGATACGCTCGCACGCAAAGGCATTAGAGTACGCGTTGTCTATCAGACCGAGCGGGATGACAGGGCGCTAGCGTTTGTCGCGGCCGGCCTAGGTATAGCGTTTGTTTCCGGCAGTTTTGAATTTCCGGCCGTGAAGCAAATCCAGGTATCAGACCTCGGCGTCTCCCGAACGGTCGGACTCGTATGGCCGCCCCCACGGAACGACACCTGCCTCAGGGAGTTCATTGCATTGGCCGAAAGCCACTACAGGGCACATTAGCGGGAGCGGAGGAAGCGGAATATTCTGGCTCTCGCCGGCCGCTCTGGGCCTCTTGATTAAATCCCTTTAGCCTCGATTAATGCGTCGATGCGGGGTGCTTCTTTCCTTTGCAAGGACGCTGTGATGGAAGCCGTAGGACAAATAGATCAGAAGTCCCACCACCATCCAAATGATGAACAAAAGCCACGCGGCAGCGGGAAGCTTGGACAATAGCCATATCGAAAAGCCAATTCCCGAAAGCGGGACCCAGGGCACGAGAGGCGTGCGAAACGTGCGGCGCGCGCCGGGGTTTGTCCGCCGCAGCACAATGACCGCGAAGCAAATGACAACAAAGGCGGAGAGCGTACCAATGTTTACGAATTGCGCGATTTCTTTGATAGGGAAGAAACCAGCAACTAAAGCAGTGAGCACACCGGCAATGAGGGTCGGGCGGTGGGGCGTGCGATAACGCGGGTGCACCTTAGTGAACCATCCGGGAAGCATCCCGTCCCGGCTCATGGCAAACCAGATGCGCGCAAAACCCAGCATGAAGGCGAGCATGACGCTGACGATACCTGCGACGGCAGCCGCGGATACGACGAGGGTAACCCAGGGCAGGCCAATCGCGGTGAAAGCAGACGCGACGGGCGCAGCATTGTTCAATGTGTCGAATGGCACGATTCCCGTCAACACCAAAGACATCGCTATGTAGAGCAACAGCGCGATGGTAAGCGATAGCAAAACAGCGGATGGAATTTGGTGCTGCGGATCCCGCGCTTCTTCGGCCGCGGTCGTGAGCGTATCGTAGCCAAAGACGGCAAAGAATACGACAGCCGCTCCTTCCGTCACGCCGGAAAATCCATGGGGCATGAAAGGATGCCAATTGGCGGCGTGCACATTGGGCAGACCCGCGGCGATAACGAGGATCACCGCCGCAATCTTGATGACGACCATTGCCGTATTGAAGCGCGCGCCCCACTCGATGCGCAAGGTCAATAGCCCTGCGACCCCAAGGCATCCGAGCATCGCGGTCAAATCCAGACTATGACCCGCGCCGGTCCTTGGCGCGCCCATCGCCCAAACGGGGAAGATTAGGCCAAGTTGGCCAAGCAAGGCCTGTAAATAGCCCGACCAGCCGATCGATACGACGGCGACGACGAGCGCATATTCGAGCAGCAAATCCCAGCCGATAACCCAGGCAACAATCTCGCCGAGAGCGGCGTATCCATAAGTATAGGCGCTGCCGGCTGCGGGAATCATTCCAGCAAACTCGGCATAGGAAAGGGCCGCAGCCGCGCTTGCGACGCCGGCAATCACATAAGAAAGTGAGACGGCCGGACCCGCCTGGGTTGCGGCCACAACGCCTGTCAGCACAAAGATGCCCGCGCCGATGATTCCTCCGGGCCCAATGCCGGTGAGCTGCGAGAGCCCGAGCACGCGGCGAAACTGCCCTTGTTGTCCAGTCTCGGATTGCAAATCCTCAACCAGCTTTCTGCGCAAAACCGCTTGGAGAGATATGAATTTCCAAGGTAGCTGCATTGCACGCGCCTTCCGCAATCTTGAGCGACAGCCTATTCGCACCTTCGTGCCGTCTTAGCGCTGCGCTGACCGCAGCGGCAGCACTTCAAGCCTTCCCTATTCCTAAAAATGCTGAGCACGTTCTGCCGTTAATCTTCATGCCGCCGATTGGCTAAATGCGCCTCGCGCAAATCGAGTTCGCGCTCGATCCGGCGCCTTGCTTCGTCCGTAAGCTTGCCGGCACAGAAAAGGTCATTGGTCCGCTGCCGCTCGGCGCCGATTACCAAAAGTTCGATTTCGTCGTGCAGCTCGACAAGCGCTTTGTGCGCGTCGTTGCCCTCTTCTTGCTCGAAATGACTGAGCCGGACACGGTGCTGAACGCGGAGAGGCATCACGACGCTCTCCGGTAGGCCCCGCTCCGTGGCAAGCTCGTCCAGCCGGGCAAGCGCGGCCTCGATGGCCTGCTGCCTGGCAGCGTGTTCCTCAGCCCTCACACCCCGGCGTTCGCTGCGGCCCGCATGTGCAAGGCCAAGCGCGCGGATCACAAAGGGCAGAGCAAGACCCTGTCCAACAAGTGTCATCAGAATCACTGAAAATGTCATGAACAAAATGAGGTCGCGGTGGGGAAAAGGCTGCCCAGCGGCCGTTGACAATGGGATCGCAAGGGCCGCCGCGAGCGAAACAATGCCGCGTACTCCCGTGAAGGCTATAACGAAGGGCCATTGCCACGGGGGCGATGGATCCTTCCGCTTGATCGGCGGGAAAAGCCAGCGCGGAAGATAAGTTGCCGGGTACATCCAAACGAACCGGGCTGCAACCACAACGGCGCTTACAATCGCAGCGGAAATAGCCAGTTCAACAATTGAATCATTGCTAAATCGCGCGATCAGCGGGCGTGCCTGGAGCCCGGTCATCAGAAACACCATGCCTTCGATGAGGTAGATCAAAAAGTCCCAGAAGAATATTCCTTGCAGCCTTGTCGCGGCGCTGATTAGGCGGAAACCATTCCAGCTGATATAGAGGCCGGCGGTCACCGTGGCGAGCACCCCTGATCCGCCGAGTTGTTCCGGCACCCAAAAGGACAAAAACGGCGTCAGCACCGAAAGCGTGATCTCGATACTCGGATCACGCACCCATCGCCGCAAATGCAGCATTAGCCAGCCGACGCCGATACCCCAAAAAATCTCGCCCGCAACAATTGCGGCGAAGGTTGCCGCGGCTATGGCAGGCGAGAAAGCACCGGTGACAAGGGCAGCCACTGCGAAGCGATAAAGGATGAGGGCAGCGGCGTCATTCGCCAGTCCTTCCCCTTCGAGGATGACGAGTATGCGCCTTGGAAGCTGCATTCTGCGCGCGACTGAGAGCGGCGCCATCGCGTCCGGCGGCGACACTATCGCGCCCAGTACGAAGGCAACTGGCCAGACTAGTCCCAATAGAAAATGAGTCGCCACTGCAACTGCAACTGTCGTAAATAAGACGCAGCCAACGGCAAGCAAAGTAATCGGGCGGAGATTGAACTTGAATTCGCGCCAGCTCATATCTACGGCGGAAGAGTAGATCACGGGCGGCAAAACGAGCAGCAAGACGAGTTCTGGGGCGAGCTCAACTGTTGGGAGGCCGGGAATGAGTGCCAGCACGACCCCCGTCAGCACCAGCAAAATGGCCTGAGGGATCTTGAGTTTGGCGGCCACGACCGCGACCGCTGCGACGACAGCCAGAAGTAATACCAATGTCTGAATTGTCGCAATCATGGGTTTCTTTCACCCTAAGTTTTGAATGCGAGCCAAGCTCCGTGCGTAGCACTATGATGGCGCTGAACGCAGCATAAAACGATGTAGGCAAAGCCCCCTTATATCAGCGATCTGCGGCCCGCGCCGCCGGTTCCGTAACGGCCTCTTTTGGCGGCGCTACGGAAGGTTTTCGGCGTCTGCGCTCGTCGAGCCGCTGCAAGGCCACGAAGAAAGCCGGGACAAAGACCACCGCAAGGCAGGTCGAAGCGTTCATGCCGGTGAATACACTAATCCCAAGGGATTTGCGCGCATTAGCGCCCACTCCGGTTGCAAGCACGAGCGGCAAAACACCGAGGATAAAGGCAAACGACGTCATCAGGATCGGCCGGAAGCGTATCCGCGCTGCGTCAACCGCCGCCTCTAAGATCGGCTTGCCGTCAAAAATGCGGTGCTCGCGTGCGACTTCCACGATCAATATGCCGTTCTTTGCCGAAAGAGCGATCAATAGCATCAGCCCGATTTGAACATAAAGATTGTTGTCGACTCCGAGGCTCGTCAGCGTCGTCACAGGGCCAAGGAGCGCCAACGGCACGGCGGAAATCACGGCAAGCGGAAGGATCCAGCTTTCATACTGTCCGGCAAGGACGAGATAGACCAAAAGCACCTAAAGAGCGAAACCCCAATAGAGGAGATTGCCCGCAATCTTCTCCTGATAAGACATCGCGGTCCATTCGTAGCCAACATCGCTTGGCAACGTCTTGGCAGCAACCTGCTCCATGGTAGCCATTGCCTGGCCGGAACTAAACCCCTTGGCAGGCGAGCCGAGGATCGTGGCAGATGGATATAGGTTGTAAAGCGTTATCAGCGGCGGCGCTGTTAACGGCGCAAGGGTCGCGAGCGTTCCTATCCGCACCATATTTCCGTCTTGGCTGCGCACATACATATTGAGGAGGTCGTCGGGCTGCAGCCGATATTGCGCATCGGCCTGCACATAGACTTGCAGCGAAAGACCGAATTTGTTGAACTGATTGACATAGGTCGAACCGACATAAGAGGTCAGGGCCGAAAGGACATCGCCCACTGGAACCCGCAAGGTTTCGGCCTGGGTACGATCGATTGAGAGGCCGACATGCGGCGAGTCCGGGCGGAAGGTCGTGAGGATCCGCTCGATCTGCGGATTGGCCTTGGCGGTGTGGATGACCGAGTCCGTCACTTCATTGAGCTTCGCATAATTGAAGCTGCCGCCGAGCAGCTGGACCTGCATCTGGAACCCGCCTGCATTGCCGATTCCCTGGATTGGCGGCGGCACAAGCACAAACGCCCTCCCATCCGGAATGGATTCGATCTTGCTCTGCAAACCTAACAGAAGCGACTTGAGATCCTGCCCCTTTGCTCTGTCGCGTTTGCTCCAATCATCGAAGATGACATAATTGACACCGGCATTGGCAAGCGACGCGCTGTTGTCGAGGACAGAAATTCCGGCGAGGGTGATCACTTGCTTCACGCCAGGTGTGGCAAGCGCAATCTTGGTTGTCTCGTTGAGCGAATCGACCGTGCGTCCGAGCGCCGCGCCATCAGGCAATTGCACGGCGATCATGCCATAGCCCTGATCCTCGTTTGGAATAAAGGCTGTCGGCAGGCGGGCAATTCCCCAAATCCCAAGACCGGAGACAATAAGGCCTAGGGGAACGACGAGCCCGCTGTGCTTCACAAGGCCGCCAATGAGCCGCGCATAGGCATTTTCCAGGCGGTTGTAGACGGCATAAAGCCGCGATAAAAAAAATTGCGTGCTTCGGGCGGAACTTCGGCACGGAGCCAGAGCGCGCATTGCGTGGGTTTTAGCGTCATGGCATTGATCGCGCTGATGAGCGCCGTCGCCGCGATGACCATTGCAAATTGCGCGAGCATCCGCCCGGTTAGGCCCGGAAGAAAGGCAGCAGGCAGAAACACGGCCATCAGAACAAGTGTGATCCCGATGATGGGACCAAGCAATTCTCCCATCGCCTTGATGGCCGAATCATGGCCAGACATGCCTCTCTCGATGTAGCGCGACACGGCTTCCACAATGACGATGGCGTCATCGACGACGATGCCGATCGCGAGCACAATTCCGAAGAGAGTCGACAGATTGACGGTAAATCCGAGCGCGGCCATTCCAGCGAATGCGCCGACGATTGTGACGGGAACTGTCGTGGCCGGAACAAACGTTGCCCTGAAATTCTGCAAAAAGGCGAGGATCACCACAAGGACGAGAGCGCCTGCTTCATAAAGCGTATGATAGACCTCCTCGACTGACGCTTTTACAAAAATCGTCGTATCATAGGGGATGCCGAAGCGAAGGTCTTTCGGAAAGCGGCGGGAAAGTTGCTCCATTTTCGCCCCGACTTCCTTGCCGACTTGCAGCGAATTGGCGTAAAAGCGGAAATGCAATTCTCCACTTCCTGCTGCGCCTTGAGCACCGTATTTTGGTAATCGACGAGGTATTGCTGCAATGTCGCATCCTGCAAGCGTACATTGTTGGTAATTTGGCCATAGTTCAAGATATTCCATTGCAGCGCGGGGCCAAGCGTAAAATTACGGCCGGAGGGTTGAAAGACATTGCCGAGACTGTGACCGAAGATTGTGCTAGCCGAACCTCCAAATGTTCCAATCAAGGTGATCGCCGGATAGAGTTCGGCGGCCGCCACGCCGATCTGCGCGCTCTGCGCCGCGGCCCGTAATTCGGCGGCGCGAATGTCCGGCCTCCGGCGCAGCAAGTCTGCCGGAATACCAACTGCGACTGCCCTTGGCGCAGACGGAATAACGCCTGTCGAGCGGGCAAGCAGGAAGCCAAGCGGCTGAGGCGCCATGCCGAGGAGCACGCGCAGCGCGTTCAACCCCTGGTCCAATTGGATTCTTAGCTGCGGAACCGTGGCCTGGGTCGCGCCGAGCACGTTTTCCGCCTGATAAACATCGAGCTTGCTCGTCGCCCCGCCCTTATATCTCTCGCGCGCGATAGCAAGCGCTTGGCGCTGCCGTGCAGCATTGGCGCTTGCGATCGCGATCTGTTTTTCGAGCGTGCGGATACCGATATAAATCCGCGCGACATCGCCAAGCAGAGTCACAAGTACATCGTCATAAGTTGCGATGGAGGCGAGAT
>CAYWHF010000067.1:0-9168 GCA_964457695.1 uncultured Methylocapsa sp. | reverse complement strand
ACAGGGTTTCCTCTCAGGGGAAGGGCACAATTTACCCCTGGGATACCCGTCTTCCGAAACCCCGCCCGTGCACGGTAAGGGCAAAGGGCCCCTGCACTCCTTCGACGGCGCGGTTGCAGCGGTTGCAAACGATGCAATTTGCGGGATCGTAGCTGAAATAGGGGTTCGACTCGTCTTTCTTGTCTGCGAGATGGTTGGCTCCCTCGTAACCATAGCGCACGTCGCGCAAGCCCACATTGCCTGCCTCGGTCTGCAATTCGCAATTGCCATTGGCGGCGCAGGTGAGGCAATCGAGCGGATGATCGGAGATATAAAGCTCCATCACGCCTTTGCGCAGCGCTTTTAGCCGATTCGTCTGGGTGTGGACCACCATGCCCGGCGCGACAGGTGTGGTGCAGGAGGCGGGGGTTCCCGCGCGGCCTTCGATCTCGACGAGACAGAGACGGCACGAGCCAAAAGCCTCGATCATATCGGTCGCACAGAGCTTTGGAATCTTCGTCCCCACTTCCATCGCGGCCCGCATGATGGATGTGCCTTCCGGCACCCTGACCTCCATGCCGTCGATGGTGAGCGTCACGATTTTGTCCGACCGTGCCGCGGGCGTTCCATAATCGACCTCGGTGACCATTGACATGACAGTCTTCTCCATCATTCGGCGGCGGCGAGAGCCCGCGGCCGGAAATCTTCCCTGAAGTGGCGAATGGCGCTCATCACGGGGAAGGGCACAAACCCGCCGAGCGCGCATAGTGAACCAAATTTCATCGTGTTACAAAGGTCTTCGAGGAGGGCGATATTCTCCGCCGGCCTGACGCCTTCGAGCACGCGATCGATGACCTCCATGCCGCGAACCGAGCCGATCCGGCAGGGCGTGCATTTGCCGCAGCTTTCGACCGCGCAAAATTCCATTGCGAACCGCGCCATTTTGGCCATGTCGACCGTGTCGTCGAAGACAACGATCCCCCCATGGCCGAGAAGCCCATCCTTTGCGGTGAAAGCCTCGTAATCATAACGAGTATCGAAGAGCGCCCGCGGGAAATATGCGCCAAGCGGACCCCCGCATTGGACCGCCCGGACCGGCCTGCCGGAATAGGTCCCGCCGCCGATTCCGTCCACAATCTCGCCAAGGGTGAGGCCGAAACCGGTCTCATAGAGACCGCCATAGCGGACGTTTCCGGCGATCTGGATGGGCATGGTCCCGCGCGAGCGCCCAAACCCAAAACCCGCATAAAACTCGGCGCCGCGATCGAGCACCGTCGGCACCGCCACCAGCGACAGGACGTTGTTGATGATAGTCGGCTTGCCAAACAGGCCCTTATGTGCGGGAAGGGGCGGCTTTGCCCGGACGATCCCGCGCTTGCCCTCGAGGCTGTCGAGGAGCGAGGTCTCCTCGCCGCAGATATAGGCGCCCGCGCCCATCCGCAGCTCGAGCTCGAAGGCATAGCCGGAGCCGAGGATTTTTGGCCCGAGATAGCCCGCTTCGAGCGCGATTTGAATGGCTTCCGCAAATGTCCTTCCGGCGTGTGGATATTCCGACCGGCAATAGACATAGCCCTTGGTTGCGCCGATGCCGATGCCGCAAATCGTCATGCCTTCGATGAGGGCGAAAGGATCGCCTTCCATGATCATGCGGTCGGCAAAAGTGCCGCTGTCGCCTTCGTCGGCGTTGCAGACCACATATTTGCGGTCAGCCGATGTGTCGGCGGCGGTCTTCCACTTAATTCCGGTCGGGAAGCCGGCGCCGCCGCGCCCGCGCAGCCCCGATTTAGTCACCTCGGCGACGATCGCCTGCGGGCCAATTTCGATGGCCCGCTTGAGCCCCCTAAAACCGTCCTGCGCGGCGTAATCGGAAAGCGAAAGCGGGTCAATAATGCCGCAGCGGGCAAAGGTCAGGCGGGTCTGGCCCTTGAGAAACGGATGCTCCTCCGGCTTTCCGATTCGCTGCGGATATGCCCCGCCTGACAAAAAACCAGCGTCAAAGAGGGACGCCACGTCAGCAGCGGATACTGGGCCGTAGCCAATCCGCCCTTGCGGCGTTTCGACCTCGATCAGGGGCTCCAAAAAGAAAGCGCCGCGCGAGCCCGTGCGGACTATCTCCATCGCTTGCCCGCGCGCTTTGGCCTCGCCCGCGATTTTTGCCGCGAGTTTGTTGGCGCCAAGGGCAAGGGCCGCGGCATCCTTTGGGACGAAAATCCGCGTCATAAGATTTGCGCCTCTTCGAGCGCATCGGTAATCTTGTTTTCGTTCAAACGTCCAAGCGGCTCGCCGTCGAGCAGCGCGGTTGGCGAGCTGGCGCAGAGTCCCAGGCAATAGACCGGCTCGACGGTCAAGGCGCCGTCTTTTGTGGTTCCCTTCCAGGCAAGGCCAAGCTTGCCCAGAATTTTGGCGGCCAGCTCTTCGCTTCCCATGCTCTGGCAGGCTTCGCCGCGGCAAAGCTGCAGCAGATGCGACCCGCATGGCTCGGCCCGGAAGTCGTGATAGAATGTTATCACGCCATGCACTTCGGCGCGGGTGAGATTAAGGGCGTCTGCGATGAGCGGCACGGCGGCCGGACTCACGCAGCCAAATTCTTCCAAGAAGCCATGTAGAATCGGGAGCATGGGTCCTTCAAGCCCAATATGCTCGGCGATAATCTCCCGCGCCCGTTCGGCGTTCCAGGCGGAGGCCTTGGGCATGCGTTTCTCGTCAGTTGTGTGCAGCCATGGCGGTATGATCCTTTGCCCGCCAAAGATCAATAAAACAGTCTTGTAAATTTATAGGCATTCTCTATCAATAATCCAGGCTGCAGGCGACGAGGATTGGGCCGGGCCGGGGCCCGGCTGGCGACTCTAACCCATGCCATCGCGAAGCGTTGCTCCGCGTCATTTGGATGGATTTCGAGACGATCCTCTTCGTGCCAAGCCACAGTCGCGGCCCGGCTGGCTCTGCCAGGGCCTCACGTGCCTTTCTTGAATCTCGCGGCTTCCTCGGACCCCCTCGTCGCGTCTCCGGGGCTGTAGGAACGCGCGCCGGCGCCGGCGAGCTTGCCTTTGTCGACGATCAGATATTCGTTGCGGATTGGCCGGCCTTCAAAATGGCATTCGAGGATTTCGCGCGCGCCCGCGGCGTAGCGTGCCTGAGCCGAAAGCGATGTTCCGGAGATGTGGGGCGTCATCCCGTGATGCGGCATGCTGCGCCACGGATGGTCTTTTGGGGGTGGCTGCGGGAACCAAACATCGCCCGCATAACCTGCGAGCTGCCCGCTTTGCAGTGCCCGCGCGATGGCGTCGCGGTCGCAGATTTTTGCACGCGCTGTGTTCACGATATAGGCGCCGCGCTTCATCTTGGAAATCATCGCCTCATTGAAGAGATTCTCGGTCTCGGGATGCAGCGGACAGTTGATGGTGACGACGTCGCAGACTTTGACCATATCCTCGACGGACGGATGCCACATCACGCCGACCTCTTTCTCGACCGCCTCCGGAAGGCGGTGGCGATCATAGTAATGCAGATGCGCGTCAAAGGGTTTGAGGCGGCGCAGTACGGCAAGGCCGATGCGGCCAGATGCGACGGTGCCAATATGCATGCCTTCGATGTCATAGGAGCGCGCGGCACAGTCGGCGATGTTCCAGCCGCCTCGCACCACCCACTGATATGACGGGATATAGTTGCGCGCCAGCGACAGTATCATCATCACCACATGCTCGGAGACGCTGATCGAATTGCAATAGGTCACCTCGGCACAGGTGACGCCGTGGTCCATCGCCGCCTGAAGGTCGGTATGATCGGAGCCGATCCCGGCGGTGATCACAAGTTTCAATTTCTTGGCCTTGGCGAACCGCTCCTTGGTCATATAGGCCGGCCAAAACGGCTGCGAAATGACGACTTCCATATCGGGCAACTCCCGCTCGAGGACCGAGTCCGGACCGTCCTTATCGGAGGTCACGACTAGCGTGTGCCCATTGGATTCAAGGTATTTTCGCAAGCCAAGCTCGCCTGATACGCTTCCAAGGAGCGTGCCGGGTCCAAAATCGACCGCCTTAGGCGTCGGCAGAGTTTGGCCATCCGGATAGCGGTCGATTCTTGGCAAATCGTCGCGCGGGTAGGATTTTGGATAACCATCAACCGGATCATCGTAAAGTACGCATACGACCTTTGCCATGACCTTCTCCCTTCTGGGTATCGATGTTAGACATGCTAGAGCAAGCTATACTCGTAAGGTACGCCGCGTGATTTTAGAGGGAATATCTGGGATGGCTCTGGCACACCAAAGCTTGTAACGTCGGCGCGTAGCGCGCCGAAAAGACGGAAGATTAGGCCGTGTCCGCCGTTGCGGGGCCTTGGGCATGCGCTTTCCATCCATTCTGTGTAGTTGCAGCATTATGACCCGATAGCCCCCCAAAGATCAATAACACAGTCTTGTAAACTTACTGGTATTTTCGGTAGTGTCTCAATTTGAAATTTCAGGCCATTGACTTCGATTCGCTCCGTTCCCTTATCCCGTGATATGCTTAGCGCAAAGCACGAACGGAGCAACCATGCCTAGAGGTCCAAAAGGCGAGCGCCGCCCCGCCGACGTGATCGGAAACGCCGTCCATGTCATGCGCGTACTGACCGGCGAGATCGAAGACACCATCCCCACCCCGGAGAGCGAAGGCAAGGACCCGGCGGCCGTGGCGCTCGGAAAGAAGGGCGGCGCCGCGCGAGCTAAAAGCATGACGACAGAAAGGCGTGCGGAGATTGCCAAGAGGGCGGCGATGAAAAGATGGAATAAGAACTAGTCTTTGTTCCGCGCTGTAGAAGACGGATTCACGACTGCGGCATCGAGCCAAATTTCTTTTGGCGTATCTGCTTGCGCTCTCTGAATCCCCATCTGATTGATGATAATCGCAACTCCAGGCGCCACTTGGTCTGCCGTTGGTCCAAAATTTCCTGCGCTAAATCCGAAGTTAGTCGTTAATATCCATCGGCCGTCGTGTACATCAGCTTGCTTGATCAGAAGCTCAAGTAACTCCTTATTGTTGAACATGTATTGATTAATTTCAGGCATCTACTCGTTCCATATGAAGGCCGGTCACTGGATTGCCGGAAGACGATGCGATGATTTGTTGCGCCATCGGCACCAACCGAGGGTCTAAAACCTGAAAGGCGACAGGAGCAAAAACAAGTGATCCCGCGAAACCCCGGAAGGACTGGAACTGCCCAATAGAAGCGGTGGACGATCTGGCACCGATTTGTTCGGCAACGCTACTAACGATGAACTGATTTAAACTGATGCCATCACGCGCAGCCATGTGGGCAGCTTTTTTGTGCAAGGTCTTCGGCAGTCGCACTACAAGTTTCCCGCTAAACCCCACGTTCTCGATTGGCTCTGGAATACGTTGGCCACGTGCCAAGGTGGCCTCAAGCCAACTAGCTGCAACATCCTCTAAATTAGCAAGTGCTTCTGCCGCAGTTTCGCCCGAGGCGATGCAGCCAGGAAATTCGATGATTTCGGATCGAAAGGTGCCGTCCGATTCCGGGACAACAAATCGACCATACGGCTTCTTGAGATACTCAGCCAGTGCCATTGTCTTCTCCGTTGCCAAATTCATTTTGCGCTTCTTCACCGTCCTCATTGTTCCCCAAGCGCTCGTCCCAAGCGAGCACATCATCCTCTAATTGATCTAAAATGCTTCTTTGGACTCCTGGTGATAAATCCCGTCCTCCGTGGCGGGGGATTGAGAGGACAAACAGCTCACCGAATTCGGTGTTTTCCCACATAGGCTCTTTGCCGCGCTTCACCAATTTTCGACCAAGGCGTCCAGCCAAGCGCTCAAGCGTGGCCGCCTTCTGCGGGGAGCGACGAAGTTGGGCTAGCTCGCGCCTCACCTTGATTTAGGTTCTTGCGGTTCATAGTACTACATGCGATACCACATGTGAATCAAAAAATGTAGGTGTGGTTACCTTTTTTAAGCATGATAAAAATGCTTGACGCTAAGCAAAAAAGTTCGTATAAAGGAGCTATGAATAGGCTCCGCGTCTTCACCCGCGCCCAAATCCTTTCGATGCTCTGCGAAGGCGCTTCAATGCGCTCTGTGTCGCGGCTGACAAATACGAGCATCAACACTGTTTCGAAGCTACTGGAAGATGCTGGACGCTATTGCGCGGGCTTCCATGACGCTAAGGTTCGCGGCGTGAAAGCGAAGCGTGTTCAAGTCGATGAAATCTGGTCGTTCATAGGAGCAAAGCAAAAGAACGTCCCGACAATGAAAGCGCCAGTTGACGGCGCCGGCGACGTTTGGACATGGACCGCGATTGAGGCCGATACGAAGCTCATTGTCTCGCATTTCGTTGGCGGCCGTGACGGCGAGTGTGCCCGCTGGTTTATCGATGATTTGGCCGGACGCTTGGCTAATCGCATCCAATTAACTTCGGATGGCCATAAGGCCTATTTAGAAGCTGTAGAGGGCGCTTTTGGGGCGGACATTGATTACGCGATGCTCAACAAAGTTTACGGAGCGGCACCAGAGAGCGCGAAAGGCCGCTACAGCCCGGCGGAGTGCATTGGATGTCATAGAGACAGGATCGAAGGCAATCCCGATCCGTGCCATATTTCTACCTCTTATGCCGAGCGCGCCAATCTCACTATGCGGATGCATAATCGCCGCTTTACGAGGTTAACGAACGCGTTTAGCAAGAAATTTGAGAACCACGCTCACATGGTTGCGATCTATGCCGTCTGGTATAATTGGGTTAGAGTTCACAAGACCTTGCGCGTTACCCCCGCAATGGCCGCTGGCCTGAGCGAGACGATCATGGATTGGGCGGGTATTGTCGAGGCAATGGACGCAGACACGCCAGCTCCAAAGCGCGGCCCTTACAAAAAGACAGTCGAGGAAATTTCAAACTGAGACACTACCGTATTTTCTATCAATTAACCAGGCTGCAAATAGGCCCCTATCAATCGGGATTGTGCCGGAGCCCTGGTTTCCCCCGCGCAGTCAGCTTAGCCGCCTCCGCGACGAGCGCCAGGGTTAAAGGCGGAATCGGTACCCGTTGCGGCGAGACGAGGCCGATCGTATGAAGCTCCCGCGGGTCGCTAATCGGAATTGAACGCAGCGGTTCGCTCGCCCCGAGTAAATGGGCGAGTTTTTCCGGGACGATGCAGGCATAACGCCCGACCCGGACATGCGAAAATAACACCATCATGGAGTTGGACTCGACCGGCGGGGGAGCGGCGGACTTTGCCAGCAGCCGATCAATAATGCGGCGGTTTTGCATGTCCGGGGTAAGCAGGCAGAGGGGAACGCGACTAACATCCGACCAGCTTACCTCCGTGCGGTCGGCGAGCGGGTTTCCGGCGCAAGTCAAGAGGCTGTATCGCTCGCGGTAAAGCGGCACTTTATGCAGCTGGCCGAGCGGCTCATTGTCGAGATAGGTGAGCCCGGCGTCGATTTGGAAGTCGTCCAGCATGGCGAGGACCTCCCGCGACGTGCGCGAGAGGATTGTGAACCGCACCCCAGGGTGTTTGATCTGGAACGGAGTCGTGAGTTCGGCGGCCATCGGGAGCGCGGTTGGAATGGCGGCAAGCGTCAAATGCCCCGAGAGCGTCGTCTTCGAGGCATGAACATCCTGACGCATCGCGCGGGCGTCGCTGACAATTCGCCGCGCCCATTCAAGTACGCGCTCGCCTTCCGCCGTCAGCCCGTAAAAGCGCGAGCTGCGATTGACGAGGAGCACGCCCAAAGTGTCCTCGAGCTGCTTGATGCCCGCCGACAGCGTCGGCTGGGTCACCCCGCAGCTGTCCGCGGCGCGGCTAAAATTGCGCTCGCGGGCAAGCGCTATCAAGAACTCGAGCTTGTCGATCACGGCGGGGCAAAGGGCCGCGAAAGCTTGGGGTCGGCGCTTCGAAGCGCGGCTTTGCGGCGAGCTGCCGCAGAGATGAAGGCGGCATGGCTCCAAGTGAGACTCTTGGCAGAAGTCTGAACGCCGGTATTCTGGTCGAATTGTTCCGAGAGGTCGCCGGAGGCCGGCGTAAACGCCGCAACGGTTGCCATGAATTGGTCGCCGCGCTCGAGCAGGGCATCAAAAATGTGCTCCCGTTGATTCTGCAACGACGGTCCAGAAGGGTCTTTTGACAAGCCCAACCGAAACAAAAACCCCTTGTTTTCTTCCGCCACTGGAAGATCCGCTTCTGCTGCAATCGCTTCCGCCTGCGCGTAATAAAATTCTGCTGCTCCGAGCGTCGAAAAATAATAAGCGCCGCCACTGAAATAATGGTCATCGGCATAACGGCCCATCGCCGGGCCGCGGTTTTCAGGCCGGCCTTGGTTGATCTTGTAGGACCGCTCAAAGAGATCTTCGAGCCGCGCCAAACTCGCCATGACTCTTGGATCGAGCACGCTATGTTTTCCTGCTTTTCGCGCCGCATGATTAACTGCCAAGATCACCGCAAAGTCGAGCTCCTTTCCAGTTGCGCCATTGGCAACGTTGCGGCGGCTCAAATAATAGCCTTTGCTTGAGCACCAAAATTCATCGAGCAAGGAGATAATCTCGAAGGCCTCCGTGCGAAGAGTTTGCGTAAGCCCGGCTTCGTTGACATCGCCCCGCTTTACCCAATCGGCTCCATCCATGAGTGCGGCGTGATGCAGCAGGAGAGTGTAATAATGCTGACCGAGCTCCTCCTCCCAAATATCGAATGAAGGCTCACGCCAATGTTGACGGATGAAGTTGAGATCGGAAAAAATTAGCCCGCGCAAGGAGGCGCGGTCCGTCTCATCCAAAACGTCCATCGCCCAAAGCCGCATCATGGCGAGCGCGCGTGCCGCGGGGCCATCGTGCTGCGGGCGGTTCCATTTGGAAATGTCGAGGGTTGCATCCGGATTAAACCGCGGCTCGCCCAAGATGCGATCGGCTTTGATGCTTTGCAGATCGCTGTCGTCGCGGACATATTGCAGATAAAATGGCTCGACGTTTTTTCTGAAATCGCCGGCTTGTTGGAGAAAGGCGTTGCCGTCGAGACGATTAAGGGCGCAACTGAAAGCAACAAAATCCTTGCAATGCGCTATTGCTTCCTGCGCATGCGTACCGTCCGCCAATAGTTGCCGCAGCCAATCCACTACCGCGGCCCAGTCCCGCAACCAATGAAAGAAATTACCTGGGTCAGGCTACCAGGACCCGTGCCACATCCACGCCCAGACTGCACCCACC
>CAYWHF010000066.1:0-9499 GCA_964457695.1 uncultured Methylocapsa sp. | reverse complement strand
CGCTTTACCGACCCGCGCGGCAAGTGGCAGCATGTCACTTTCGACGCGGCGATATTCGATGAGGAGACGTTTTCAGAAGGACTGGGGTTTGACGGTTCTTCGATCGCCGGCTGGCGGGCAATCCATAAATCCGACATGACCCTGCTGCCTGATCCTGCAACATCTGCGGTTGATCCTTTTTTTGCCTCGCCGACGCTATCGATCGTCTGCGACATTATCGATCCAACAAACGGCGAACGTTATAACCGCGATCCGCGCGGCATCGCAAAAAAGGCGGAAGCCTATTGTGCTTCAACAGGGGTCGGCGACACCGCCACCTTCGGTCCCGAAGCCGAGTTCTTCGTTTTCGACGATGTTCGTTTCAGAGCCGATCCCTATAACACTAACTTCATGATCGATTCGACCGAATTTCCGTCGAATTCGGACACCCCCTATGAGGGCGGCAATCTCGGTCACCGGATGCGCACCAAAGGCGGCTATTTCCCGGTGCCGCCGCAAGATTCGGCGCAGGACATGCGCAGCGAAATGCTCGCCGCCATGGCGCAGATGGGCGCGACGGTCGAAAAACACCACCATGAGGTGGGTTCGGCCCAGCACGAGCTCGGTCTGAAATTCAGCCCTCTAACAACCATGGGGGATCACCTTCAGATCTACAAATATTGTATCCACCAGGTGGCCCAAAGTTACGGCAAGACGGCAACCTTCATGCCGAAGCCAATCTACGGCGACAATGGTTCGGGAATGCATGTGCATCAATCGATCTGGAAAGCCGGCAAGCCGGTATTTGCCGGAAACAAATATTCCGACCTGAGCGACGAGTGCCTCTATTATATCGGCGGCATTATCAAGCATGCCCGCACGTTGAACGCCTTCACAAACCCAACGACGAATTCCTACAAGCGGCTGGTGCCAGGTTTCGAAGCGCCGGTCTTGCTCGCCTATTCGGCGCGCAACCGGTCGGCTGCCTGCCGTATTCCCATGTACTCGTCCAATCCCAAGGCGAAACGCGTCGAAGTACGGTTCCCCGATCCTGCCGCCAATCCCTACCTTGCGTTTTCCGCCATGCTGATGGCTGGTCTTGACGGCATTTTGAACAAGATCGATCCGGGCCAACCGATCGACAAGGATCTCTACGACCTGCCGCCGCAGGAAGTGAAACAGATTCCGACCGTGTGCGGTTCCTTGCGCGACGCGCTTTCATATCTCGAGAAGGACCGTTCCTTCCTCAAGGCCGGCGGCGTCTTCGACGATGATTTCATCGACAGTTACATCGAATTGAAAATGGGCGAAGTGCTGCGCTTCGAGATGGCGCCGCACCCGATCGAATTCGACATGTATTACTCGTGCTGAGGCGCGTGCGGCGTGTTACAACGAAAAGGGCGGCCCTGGGCCGCCCTTTGCGTTTTGCGTTTCGGCGGCAGACTTGCAATCTGAACCCGCTAATTTGCGATGCTTCAAAGCAGATGGGCCAGATGCCGATTTCAGGGGATGCGCATGGCGGAATTCCAGAATGTAACTGGAACAGCATTTGTAGTGGCCGAGTGGCGGGCGGAAGAAAATGCCGAAGCCCGGCCACTCTATCGTGATCCGTTTGTTTCGCTGTTTCTCAGCCGCGAAACAAGGACAGCAGCCAAGCACATGGCTGCTGGCTTCCCTCCCATCAAAAAAGTGGTCAAGATCAGAACGCGCTATTTCGATGACCGGCTTGATGAGCAACTTCATGCCGGCTGCAGGCAGGTGGTTATCCTCGGCGCGGGGCTCGACACGCGATCCATAAGAAAACAAGCCCGGGGTGCCGTCTATTTCGAAATTGACGACGGGAACACGCTAAGCTTCAAGAAGTCGCGACTCGAGGGGCACGGACGCCTGGAGGGAGTGACATTTATTGCCGCCAATTATGTGACGGATGGTCTTATCCAGCTGTTAAAGCAAAACGGCTTTGATTTTGGAATCCCGGCCCATTTTATCTGGGAGGGCAACACAATGTATTTGACGGCGGCGTCCGTGCGGCAGGTTCTGGTGAATATTTCGCAGCATGTCAGGCAATTCACCTTATCCTTCGATTACTTCACGCCGGATGTAATCGCGAAAACGACGGGCGATGCCGGGGTGACGGGTATCGTCGAGAGATTTGCGGCCATGGGTGCACCTTGGAATTACGGCATCGAAAATATACGTGCCCTCGCCGATGAGGCGGGCATGACAGTTGCGGACAACATCAAGACCGCAGACCTCCATCGTGCCTATTGGCCCGGCGAGCCGTTGGAGTCACCCATATTCGATTTCTATTTTTTATGCAGTTTGGAATCTGCGGCGAGGTGATTGGGCATACGATTTTAACGACGCTCAGGTACCTAGGGCAGCCGGGAATCGCCAAACGAACCGTCTTACTTAGGGGTTCAGCAAATTGACTTCACGGACGAATCGAATAAGTTCATAAACTTCTGCGAGTGCGTGAATCAAAAAATGATAGCAATACCGGCGGTACCGCGCCCGGCGGTGGGGCGGCAAGAAGATGACGGGGCGATGAAAAACATGAGATTCGCGAGTTACAAAACGGCATTCATAGCGGTCCTTGCCTTAAGTCTTATGCCGCTCCATGCTTTGGCCGGCGCCGGCCGGTTTCAGGTTGTGGCGTTTGGCGATAGCCTGCTGGATGCCGGTACATATGAGCCATTTGCTAAAGTTGCGTTCCATGGCGGCCGCTTTACGACAAACCCTGGCCTCAACTTTACTCAGGACATCGCGCGCCATTTCGGCGGCAGATTAACGCCCGCATTTGTTGGCGGCTTCGGTCAGCCCCTTGTTCCGGCAGGTGGACTTAACTATGCGCAGGGCGGTTCGCGGGTGAGATTGCAGCCGGGCATTGGCCATGCGCCACAAGGAACTCCGAATGCGGATTTCGCAGCGGCAACCACGGTTCCGGTCACGGATCAAGTGAACGCTTATTTGTCGGCTCACGGGGGATTCACTTCCGATCAGCTCGTGCTCATCAATGGGGGCGCTAACGACGTCTTCTTCCAATTGGAGGCTGCTCAGGCGGCGGGGACTCCAGAGGCTTTCGGAGCTGCGTTGGAAGCAATCATACAATCAGCAGAAGATTTGGCTGCGATCGTTGCGACTGTGGTTGAACATGGGGCGACACATGTGGCGGTGATGTCTCTTCCGGATATCGGAAAGTCGCCGGGCGGCCTCACGACTCCGGACAACGGTCAGTTGGTCACGGCGGTTTCCGCGATATTTAATTTGACGCTGGCAATTGCGCTTATCAAGCAGCCGAATTTTGCCGGGAAGGTTATCTTTATCGATGCCTTCAGTTTTTCCGATAATCTAATCGCCAATTATAAAACCTATGGGTTCCGCGTTTCTAACACGGGGATTGCTTGTGACTTGGCGGCCCAGGCCAACATAGCTGAAGAGCTGTGCCTGAAACAGCCCGGCTCCATATATTGTATTAATCCAGCAAATTTCGGTTCGTCGCTGTTCTGTTCGCCCCGCACCTATACGGCGGAAGAGGCCGATTACACTTTTATATTTGCCGATCTGGTTCACCCAACGACGCATGCCAACCAACTCTTTGCGCTGTTTGTTGAACAGCAAATCGCCGTAAAGAGATGGTAGTTTGCGAATTTGTGGGAGAGCTCGTTATGAGCGGTCACGAAAATAGCATGGAACACGAAACTCAATTGCGACTCCGCGGCGGATGCCTGTCGCCTGACAACGCCGGGCGAACGCATGATCGCACCCTCGAAAAACCCAGCTCGGCGGGCGACGTGGCGGCGCTGCAAATTCTGAACCTCGTGAGCATGCAACGGCTGCCAGTGTTTTCGAAGGTGCCGAACGACCCCCGAATATGTGGAAGCTTTTAGCTTTCTCTCTGCATAAGGGAGATGCCCATCCACGAGAGCGCCCAGCATCATTTCATGGACTTTTGAACGGCACGGCGGGCACGTGTCCTGGCGTGGGCGGCGGCCGATTTCCACTTCGCGCCAGCCTTTCGCGCGGCGCAACTGTCCGGGCGCGACAATTGCACGAATGACGGGAGACCTTCCGCGTCTTGCCTCGCAACCTGAGGTTTAGCAGCGAGTGAAATGAATTGTTAGGGTCCTTACCTGCTATGATTAAAGCGTGCCTGTCTTTGGCGGCATCAATTTAGGCGACGCCGTGCGCAATTTTTCACCTGCTGATTCTGACCTTTCGGGTCAAGCTCGAGACTGGTTTGCGTATCTCAAGGGCGAGCGCCGCGTGTCGTCGAATACGGTGCAGGCTTATGCGCGGGATTTGCAGCAGTTTTTGCGGTTCGCGGCGGTGCATTTTGCGGAATGTCCTTCCCTTGCGACTTTCGGGAGTCTCGGGGCTTCGGACCTGCGCGCGTTTCTGGCGGCTCGGCGAGGACAAGGTGCTGGAAACCGTTCACTTCTGCGCCAACTCGCGGGTTTACGTTCCTTCGCGCGCTACCTTGAGAGGAATGGGAAGGGCAGGGCGCTGGCATTTTCATCGCTGAAGGCGCCGAGGGCGAAGCGCAGCCTGCCCAAGCCGTTGAGCATTGCAGCTGCGCGCCAAATGGTTCTGGCCGATGCCGCCGGAGGAGAAAACCAGTCTCAATGGGTGATCGCGCGCGATTATGCCGTCTTATGCCTGCTTTACGGCGCTGGCCTGCGCATTTCGGAAGCCGTGGGCGTCAAGCGATCCGAGGCACCAGTCGCCGGACGCGACTTTTTGACTGTGACTGGCAAGGGGCAAAAGACCCGCACCGTGCCTATCATTGCGCCTGTCGCCCAAGCGATCGAAACTTACATAGCACTTTGCCCTTATCGGCTCGCGCCCGACGATCCGCTGTTTCGTGGCGTCAAGGGGGGGCCGCTCTCGCCACGCATCATCCAGCTTGACGTTGCGCGGCTGCGCGGCGTGCTTGGCCTCCCGGATAGCGCGACGCCACACGCTCTGCGCCATTCCTTTGCGACGCATCTTTTGGAGCGTGGCGGCGATCTGCGTTCAATCCAGGAACTCTTGGGCCACGCCTCCCTCTCGACAACGCAGCTCTATACGGCTGTCGACAGCACGAGGTTGCTCGAAGCCTATCGTGCAGCGCATCCGCGCGGGCGCTGATTTTTGCCGGGCTCGGGAAATTGCTGCGGTAGAGGGCAGGTTGAAGCGCCATCGGAGCGTAATCCGAATTTCGAACTGTCGCGGCGCAATATTGAGGCTCGCCTTCCCTTTGCGGCGAACGCCTGCTATCCCGGCGCCATGTCGTCTCACGCTTTAAAGAACATCCGCAATTTTTCCATTATTGCGCACATCGACCACGGCAAATCCACGCTCGCCGACCGGCTGATCCAAGCAACCGGCACGATCGCCGAACGCGAAATGGTCGATCAAGTGCTCGATTCGATGGATATCGAGCGCGAGCGGGGCATTACCATTAAAGCCCAAACCGTCAGGCTGGAATATAAGACCAAAGACGGCAATTGCTATATTTTAAATCTAATGGACACCCCGGGCCACGTCGATTTTGCTTATGAGGTTTCGCGCTCGCTTGCGGCATGCGAGGGGTCGCTTCTGGTGGTCGATGCGAGCCAAGGGGTCGAGGCGCAGACGCTCGCCAATGTCTATCACGCGCTTGACGCCGGCCATGAGGTCGTGCCTGTCCTGAACAAGATCGATTTGCCCGCTGCCGAGCCCGAACGCATCAAGCAGCAGATCGAGGATGTGATCGGGCTCGACGCCTCGCAGGCTGTTCTAATTTCGGCAAAGACGGGGGAGGGGATTGACCAAGTTCTCGAGGCGATCGTTGGCCGCCTGCCGCCGCCAAAGGGCGATGAAACCGCGCCATTAAAGGCGCTTTTGGTCGATTCTTGGTACGACGCTTATCTCGGAGTCGTCGTGCTGGTACGCGTCATTGATGGCACGCTCAAGAAAAATCAAAAGATCAAAATGATGGGGACGGGTGCGCAATATGAGATCGAGAAAGCCGGGGTATTCCGGCCAAAGATGCAGGATGCGGACAAGCTCGGGCCGGGGGAAGTGGGCTTCCTCACCGCCCAGATCAAGGAGGTCGCCGATACGCGTGTTGGCGACACGATCACGGATGCGCGGCACCCCTGCGCCGAGCCCCTTTCAGGGTTCAAACCAGCGCAGCCCGTGGTTTTCTGCGGTCTATTCCCGAGCGATGCCGCGGATTTTGCAAATCTGCGCGCGGCAATGGGGCGGTTGCGGCTCAATGATGCCAGCTTCTCCTTTGAGATGGAAAGCTCGGCGGCGCTTGGATTTGGCTTCCGCTGCGGGTTTTTGGGTCTGTTGCATCTCGAGATCATTCAGGAGAGGCTCGAGAGAGAGTTCAATCTCGATCTCATCGCGACGGCGCCCTCGGTCATTTATCGCATTGTGCCAAGGGGCGGCGGAAGTTTGGAATTGCACAATCCGGTCGACATGCCCGACCCGACCAAGATCGAAGAAATCGAGGAGCCGTGGATTCGCGCGACCATCTTGACGCCCGATGACTATCTCGGAGCGGTGCTAAAACTTTGTCAGGAAAGGCGTGGGGAGCAGGCTAATCTGAGCTATGCGGGAAAACGCGCGATCGTCGTCTATGATTTGCCGCTCAACGAAGTCGTCTTCGATTTTTACGACCGGCTCAAATCGATTTCCAAGGGCTACGCGAGCTTCGATTATGCGATTACCGGTTATCGCCCGGGCGATCTCGTCAAAATGTCGATCCTCGTCAATTCCGAGCCGGTCGACGCTCTTTCAATGCTCGTCCATCGCGAGCGGGCCGAGACGCGCGGGCGAGCCATGGTCGAAAAGCTCAAGGAACTTATTCCCCAGCATCTGTTCCAGATTCCCATCCAGGCTGCGATCGGCGGCAAGATTATCGCGCGCGAAACGGTGCGGGCGCTGCGCAAGGACGTGACCGCAAAATGCTATGGCGGCGACGTGACGCGCAAGCGCAAGCTTTTGGAGAAGCAGAAGGCAGGCAAGAAGAAGATGCGGCAGTTCGGAAAAGTCGAAATTCCGCAGGAGGCTTTTATTGCCGCGCTAAAGATGGAAAGCTGACGATTCTCTCAGCTGATTAGCGCCGAGCATCACGAGCCCCTCGGCAGAAGAATGTAGGGACAACAAGATCGATTGAGCCGAGCTGTCCAACATGGCCAGGTTTTTATCCGACCCAAAAGCCAACATTATCATGTACACTGGACGAAATCCGTGCAGCAAACGGCTTCAAATCCGCAAGCGTTATTTCGAAAACGCGAATGCCGTTTTCTTGCTCGGAAAAGCGACCTTATGAGAACAGCATTTGCGCTGCCTCGGTCACAACCTCAATATTTCGATCTACAAGCAGACGGCAGTCGTCCTCGGAGATCGTTGGCTTTTCAACAGTGTCACGGATTACGGCACAAGCAACTTTGGCGACGACGACGGGGTTATGCCGCACATCCCACAAAAGCACAGACAACGTTTCTGCACTCAGCTTTACCCCATTGTTGAAGAGTAGGCCCGTCCCCAAGAAACGCCGGGCTAGACTAGCGCACGCTTTTCCGGTGGCGGCGTCCGGCGGACTATCCCGCTCAGTTCGCCGTTTCAGGATCAGGGCTCAAAGAAAATTCCGCGGCCAGAACATCGACCGCCACATATGCGCGACCGGGGAATTGTCGAAGCCCAAGCCTTCCTTCGGCTGGCGGAAGTGGCGCCCAACGATGTCGGTAAAAATCTCGAGATCAACCTTCGCGTTGGGATCGAAGGAATAAAGATCATTTAGGGTGATCATCCGCGCCATGCCATACCATTTGTGGTTTTTGGCATATTCATAATCGGCGCGAATATAGGGTTCCGGCTTATAATGCTCACCAAAGAGCTCGACATAGGCTTGAGGATATTCATAGCCCGCGGCCGGATCCGGGAAAAAACGCAAGGCCTCGTGATACCGCACGGCCCAAGCGACCTCCTCATTGACATAGGGCGCAATGAGTTGCGCGCCCCAATAGCCGGGGTCGCATTGGAAGAGACCGATACTCGAGATGTCGTGCAAGAGGAAAGCCAGCACGCCTTTTTCATCTACTCCCGCCTTCAGCGCAAGATTGGCGCTTTGCAAAAGATGGCTTGCCTGGGCAACTCCAAACCGCAGCTTAAAAAAATCAAAGAGCGTGGGTGCAGCCGGCATTTTAGGCAAGGCGGGATCATCGCCCATCATCACCTTGCGTTTTTTAAGCTCCTCTGGCGTGACGGCATCGAAACGCGTAAAATACTCAGGCGTACCCATCGTGGCGAGCGCGGATTTGACGGCGATCCTGTCGTCTGCCGGCCTTGGTTCGCCATTTCCAGATGCATTTGACGAGAGGGAGATGGCGTCGCGTTGATTGACCATTTGCCTGCATTATAACCGGTTCACTGCGGGATAGGTGCTTCAGCCTGGCTTTTGGCACCCGTGACGAACGGCGGACGAACCATATCGCGCAGCGAGCAAATAGTGAACCGTCGGGTGCTTGGCAAGGGTGCGCGGGGGCAGTGCATGGGATCGATTTCCGTAACGGCGCTACGAGTTAGAAGATTTTTGCACTTTTTCGTTGCCCTCGTAAACATGCTGGAAAGCAGAGAAAGACCGCTCTGAGTATTACGAACTGTAGTGCCGCAAGGCTAGAATACTGGAACGCCGCGTGCATTAAGCGTCTGGGCAATGTTGACAAGGGCCTTGGCCTTTTTGCGAAAGAAAGTATGCGGAGGCCAATGTTTTTCGGCGCAAAGGGCTTTGATTGACCTTCTGCGGGCAGTCCGCAAGGCCCATAGAGTGGTCACGATTGCCATGCCGGCGTCTACGGCACGTAGCTCACGCAACCATTCGAATGCGGCTTCCATCTGTGCGATTTCCGCAGCTGTGGGACGGATTACAACTCGATTAGAGATTTGCTGGCGTGCTTGGCGTTCACTCTCTTCAAGTTCCGCCTGGGCCAGTTGGTCTGCCCACTCTGTAATCGTGCGCGGCCAATGTCCGCCGGGCTCCCTTGGGCCGGAGAGACGCGGCAGGCGGTCGAGTGTGACGAAAGCGTGGACTAGCCTTTTGCCAACCAAATCTGGTTCCCAAATCGCCGATCGCGGGGCGGTGGGAAGTGGCGTTCCGTGTGTTCCGGGCATCGACTCAAACTGCATTCTTAAATCCCATCATCAAGAATATTTTCGAGTAGATTTGGGTCGGTGGCGACTTCCGTAAGCAGGACGCGAATCATCGATTCGCGCGTCAGACCTCTTTTGGCTGCTGCAAGGTCGAAATGGCGGGCAGCGTCGGGCGAAAGCCGCAATGACATCCCCGCGGCAGCGGCGCGAAAGGCCAAGCCGAAGCGTTGCGCTTGCCGGTGCACATTGTTGGGGGTGGAAGCGATGATTGGGTCCTCGGCAATGCGTCTTGCATCCCAACCAAGGCCGAGAAGGAATCCGAGGCGGGCGATTCGATCCCCCGTCCAACGCGACTTGTGGATTTCAGTGGTAACGGTCACGATAAAAACCTTAA
>CAYWHF010000065.1:3466-9544 GCA_964457695.1 uncultured Methylocapsa sp. | reverse complement strand
CAACGCCAACCAGATTAATGTAGATCTTACATCGTCGGATTTGGCAGCAGCCGGAGCGTTTCCGGTAGGCGTCTCCAACTTCCCGTCGGGTGCACCATGCTCGGCCTATCCGGCGCACACATTTTTTGTCTCGACGCCTTAGATCTGAGATAGGCGCCGTTTAGGGAACCTTGCAATCCAATGCGAGTGGTTACGCATTTCCGACACCCCGGCACCTCGCAAGCAGAGGCGGGCGCTGGCTTAGCGGTGCGAGCGAGTAAGAGGCAAGATTTAGAGCAAGGTGACTGTTCGACCCCTATCTCAGCGGGGGATCGGCTCGAAATCGTCCAGGCCGCCTGGCAGATGAAGATGGCCGCGCGGTCCCGTTCCGTCGTCTGAGCGGACAGCAACGGGTGACGCCATCCGCCCGCCAAGTCTCGGAGAGTCTGGGATACGGGGCATGACGTCGATGCGCACATGGCCGCCGATCCGCTCGCAGCCGCCCGTCTGGCCGCTGCGCATTATGGCGCAGGGCTCATCGGGGCTCGAAACAGATTCATTGCCCGATTGGAAATCGTCTGCGCGGGCGGGTTTACCAATACCAATTCCAATGGCCGCCGCAAAACAGCCGAATGAAACGAAGATCTTACGAAAATTCATTTGCGACCTGAACGATTCGTTAACGGGATGCGCGCAATTCAGGTGACGCTACAATGAGGCGATATAATGATGCGTTAAGATTTATCCTCGCCAATCGCCGAGGGTAGATTGGAGTAAGGCAAGGGCCGCGACGGCCGCTGTGTCGGCGCGCAAAATACGCGGCCCAAGCGGCAGGCGGACAGTAAAAGGCAACCCGAGCAACGCCTCGCGCTCGCTTGGATCGAACCCCCCTTCCGGGCCGACGAGAACGGCGAGTTTGCGCAAATTTTCTTCGCTGTGGCAGGAGCGCAATATCTCGCAAGGGTCCGCGGCCGGCGCGTCTTCATCGCAAAAAATAAGGAGGCGTTCCTTGTCCCAAAGCCCAAGAAGCGCGTCGAGCCGGATGGGCGCAGCGATGTCCGGAACAGACAATATGCCGCATTGCTCGGCGGCTTCGATCGCGTGGGCGCGCATTCGGCCGGTGTTGATGCGCTTTGCCTCTGTCCTGCGCGTGACCACCGGGAGCAGCAGCGAAGCCCCCATTTCTACAGCTTTTTCAATCATATAATCCTGGCGCGCATATTTGAGCGGGGCGAACAAATATTGCAGATCCGATGGCGGCGGCTGCGGCCTTGTTATTCTGTGAACGGCAAGCGTCACAAGTTTGCGGTTTGCGGCGGCAACGCTTGTTTCCCATTCGCCATCCTGGCCATTGAAGGCGAGGATTTTGGCCCCCTCCGGCAGGCGCAACACATTACGGACATAATTTGCCTGTGTCTGATCAAGATTGACCTTTGCTGCCGGCGCGAGTTTGGCCGCGACAAAGAGCCTCGTTGCGGCAAAGTCATACTTGGGCATGCCGCCTGCTGCGGTTTGGCGTGCAGTGCCCCGGCGAGGGGCGGGTTCGTGTGCAGCCGCGCCTGCGCTGCACTTGCAGAATCCTGCAAGCTGTGATTTGGCGTATAATTGGCAAAGGCAATACGAGGCTCCGGAATTTTGGCTGCGATTTTAGAAACCGCGCATTCGCAGGACATGAAAGGTGAGGATCATGATGCCACTAAGGCGTGCTGGCTCTATGCGTAAAGCGCTTTTTGCCGCCACCATCGGGTTACCCTTCTTCTTCTGCGGCGCGGCTCATGCAACCGATTGCAACCCAGATATTGGTGCCTTGTCGAAAAAGCGTCAGGGCATCATCGATCAACTCAATCAACTTGCCCAGGGCGGCAAAAAGCAGCTTGATCCGGTCGCCTCCTGTCCAAAACTGCGCGCGCTGGTCGCCGCTGAGCGGGAACTCGTCGCCTATCTCTCCAAGAACAAGGATTGGTGTGCCGTTCCCGACGAAGCCTTGCAAAATCTTTCAACAGGCGCGGCCAGAACCGTCAAGGTCGCAAATCAGGCCTGCACGGTCGCGGCGCAAATGAAGAAAGCGCAGGAGCAGCAGGCCGCGGGCGCCCTCAACGCACAGCAGAAACTTCCTGCCGGACCGCTGTGACGCAACCCGCCGCGGGGCCGGAATTTTCTGCCGCGCGCAACAAGCCTGCCCCAGGCGATATCGAGGCCCCCAAGGCAGAGGTTCCTGAGCTGCCCGGCGCGCTCCCCGATTCGATCCAAGGCCAACTCATCTTTCGGCTGGCTGCAAAATCCTGGCATCCGTTCCTTCAGCTCGCACGCCTCGATCGCCCCGTGGGGTGGTGGCTGTTGTTGCTGCCCTGCTGGTGGTCGAGCGCGTTAGCAAGCCTTTCGCAAGAGGCGCCGCTCCATGCCCGCGACTTGCTTTTGTTCTTCGTTGGAGCCGTCGTCATGCGGGGCGCCGGATCGACTTACAACGATATTGTCGACCGCGAGATCGATGCGAAAGTCGCCCGCACGCAATCGCGCCCGCTTGCCTCGGGGCGCGTCGGTGTCAGGAGCGCCGCTTTGTTCCTGTTGGCGCAATGTTTTGTGGGACTCGCCGTACTCCTGAGCTTTAACCGGTTTACGATCTATCTCGGTTTTGCCTCGCTTGGTGTCGTCGGCCTTTACCCGTTCGTGAAGCGGTTCAGCTCATGGCCGCAGGCGGTTCTCGGCGCGGCCTTCGCATGGGGTGCCTTGGTTGGCTGGTCGGCGGCCTTGGGCTCGCTCGCACCGGCGCCAATTTTGCTCTATCTCGGCGCGGTCTTCTGGACCATTGGCTACGACACGATCTATGCGCTGCAGGATTTTGAGGACGATGTGCTTGCGGGCATCGGTTCGACCGCGCGCGCCTTTGGGGGCCGTATCCGTTGGGGGGTTTTATGCCTTTACGTGCTTGCCGCCGTCTCGATCGAAGCGGCTTTGCTGACCGCCGGTGCGGGATGGCTCGCGCAAACGGGCGCAGTGCTCTTTGCGGGACATCTCGCCTCGCAGGCCGCGCGGATCGATCCCGGCAATAGCACTCTGGCGCTGAAATTATTTCGTTCGAATCGTGACGCAGGACTTTTTCTCTTCGCTGGTCTTGCCGCGGAAACTTTTTTCTCGGTAAGTTGACCCTGCGGGCGGTGTCATTCAGCCGCCAAGTTTGGCGCGCGCCAAGTAGTGTCCTAGTTTGAGGGGTCTACGGAAACGGAGTGGAGCTGGCTACCGTGCCCGAAATAGAACCCCAATTATGGTCAGTGCGCGCAGCGATCGTCACGGACCAAGGTGCGAAATGATGAAGTTTCTAAGCATTCTCTTGGCGCTAGGGGCTTCCGTAACAGGGCTGGTGGCGGCATACAAGTGGTACAGGGCGAGCACGGTACAAATTGACCTCGGCTACACATTTCCGGGCTCACAGGCGCAAGAAACATTTACGCGTATGGGCATGGAGTGTCCTCGGCATCCCGAGCCTGTTGACCCCGAGCTAAAGCAAATGAACGAAATGGCTGCGACGTGGGATGCGATGAATGAAGCCGCGAAACTAAACAAGGTCGCGGCTGCGTGGACCGCTGGTTCAGTCTTTTTGTGGGCCCTGTCCGCAATCGTTGGCGCTCTCGCTTGTTAAAATTAGGAGACTATCGCGCGCCACGCCAGCTCTCCAATTCGCGCTCGGCCCGCAAGCTGATAGCCGCCTTCCGGCCGAGCCGATTCTCCACATTCGCTGCGTCCGCGGCCAAAGGCGGGAAGAGCCCAAAATTGATGTTCATCGGCTGAAACGAAGGCGGCCCGGCATCGATGATCTCGATATGCCCGCCGGTAATATGCTTGATAAGGGCGCCAATCGCGGTTGCCGGGGGAAAGGCTTGAAACGTTTCGCCCTTGCGGTCCGCTGCCGCCATGCGTCCGGCGGCAAGCCCTACTGCGGCACTTTCGGCATAACCCTCGCAGCCGGTGATCTGGCCTGCGAAGCGCAGCCTTGGATCGGGCTTTAGCCGCAGACTGGAATCGAGCAACTTCGGCGAATTCAGAAAAGTGTTGCGGTGGATTCCGCCAAGGCGGGCAAAACTGGCGTTCTCGAGGCCGGGAATGGTGCGGAAGATTTCAACCTGCGCACCGTGTTTCAACTTGGTTTGGAATCCAACCATATTAAAGAGCGTGCCCAGCGCATTATCCTGACGAAGCTGCACGACCGCATAGGGTTTTTGCCTGCCAGGATGGGGATTTCTGAGGCCAAACGGTTTCATCGGCCCATGCCTGAGAGTCTCGCGGCCGCGCTCCGCCATGATTTCGATCGGCAGGCACCCATTAAAATAGGGCGTGTTTTCCTCGACAACCGCGTGGGTCTCGGCCCTGTCGGCTGCGATGAGTGCGTCCACGAAGCCGTCATACTCATCTCGTGTCAGCGGGCAATTGATGTAATCGGCCCCGGTTCCAGCAGGACCTGCCTTATCATAGCGCGACTGAAACCACGCCTTCTCCATGTCGATCGAAGCCCGGTGCGCGACGGGCGCAATGGCGTCGAAAAAGGCGAGATCGCGCTCTCCCGTCAGCCTGCCAATCGCCGCCGCCAAGGCGGGCGACGTTAAAGGCCCCGTCGCGACGATCACATTATCCCAGTCTTCCGGTGGAAGAGTGCTGATTTCCTCGCGCGCAACAGTGATGAGCGGGTGAGAGGCAATGGCCCGTGTGACCTCGCCGGAGAACGCATTGCGGTCGACGGCGAGCGCTCCGCCTGCGGGCAGTTTTTGGGCATCGGCGGCGGCCATGATGAGCGAGTCGAGCTGCCTCATTTCGCGGTGCAGAATGCCGATGGCGCTTGTCAGTGGATCGTCGGCGCGAAAGGAATTCGAGCAGACGAGCTCGGCAAGGTTTTCCGTTTGATGCACCGGCGTCTGGCACTTTGGCCGCATCTCGTGCAGAACAACCGACACGCCGGCCCGCGCAATCTGCCACGCCGCCTCGCTGCCGGCGAGGCCGCCGCCAATCACATGGATCGGAGACAGAGGTCCGTAGTCCGAAATCATGGCACGGCATTAGTGCATTTTTACCGCACGGGGAATGTCCTTTGGTGCCGTCCTTTCGCGGAGGATCAACCCATTAAGTTTGCTTCCCGCCCGGCTAGCGCACAGCCCGTAATATAACGCCCGCGCAGCGCGCCTTTGTAGCGCAACGGATTTAGAAATCACTTCCATTCCCGTAACTTGCTGAAGTGCTGCTTAGGTGCTGGTGCCCAGGAGAGGACTGAAACTCGTATTTGAAAGTCCGCTCTCAGTGCTTGATCCTATAAGCGTTTCATCGTCCCGTAGCGCCTAAGTCTGTTGTGGTTTTAGCCTGCCGCTTTATTCCAGCGGTCAAGGCAGGCTTAGCCCGTTTGCCAGCCCCTTGGCAAGGTCAATTCGTACCCTCCCCGCCTGGCCCGGCGTCTAACCTGCAAGTTGAAGCTCGCGACACAGGCGGAAATAGAGCGGCGGAATGCGGCCCGGTGCCACAATGGGCCAGCGATCGGCATTGATCTTAACGTTCACCAAACATGACGAAGCACAAATCCAAATACCTCTCCGGTCAGTGCTCGCGACAAGGCAAGCTGATTTTGACGCCGCCAAAGCCGGAAGAATATTTGCCAGCGGCCATGGTCGCGGAGCGGCAAGACCCGGTGCGGCGTAAGCAGGCACTGGAAGCAATGAAGCGCCGCGCGGCCAGGCGAAAAGAAACCTGAACGTACAGCTCCCCGCTGTGCGGTCATCTAAGATCGCCCATTAACGTTTCAGGCCTTAGTCAATGGGAAGCAGGCCGAAAATGCAGATTGAAACGTATATTCCAGCTGCGCCCGACACCTTACTTATTCGTGATTGTGGAACATCAATTGACAAAATGGCTATCTTGGCTTGGGCAGTCACACAGTGGACGTCGGATGACCCATACCCCCTCAAACCCGTAACACGGCTAGGCGTTTTGACGAGCCTTAGCGGTCATGTGGTCCTTTTCCCTGACGGGCACGTTGAAGGCAATGCAACGTGCTACTGGCCGTCCCTGGAAGCGTTATAGAATAACGGCGCTCCCCACAGGGAATGGAAAAAAGCTGATTCG
>CAYWHF010000065.1:0-3456 GCA_964457695.1 uncultured Methylocapsa sp. | reverse complement strand
ACATAGATGGAGGAACCATGCCTGAAAGTCTCGTGAACAAGACCTGTGTCCCCTAACACTAACATCCCGCCAAAGAACCGGCGAGCTTTGATTTGCCAATAACCAAATTGAGGCACCAAAATGAATATGCATACTGTGCTGCCCGGCGTCAGGCCCGATGCAAATATTTCTCTCGATTTCATCGAGGCTATCACCGGCTCGCGCGATCCAACCCGCTTCCGGCTCCGCATTGTGACGGACGACCCCGATTTACGCGGCCAGCCCGACACATCGGCAGAACAAGCACTCGGCCCCGGCACAGCCCCGTTGCAGGACATATTGGAACGCGCGGCCAATCGACGCTTTGGCGTGTTCTATTTCCCGTCGGAAATCGACAATGAAGGCATCGAACGCGAAGCGTCGGCCAAGGAAGCAGGACTTCGCGCCCGGAAGGCCGAATTGATCGAACAGAACTGGATAGAGGAAGCGGGCAAGATCAATATCTGGGCCAGCCGGTTCGCGTGCGACCGGCATGTTCTTCGCTTCCGATTCCTGTTTATCGACTGCGACAATGGGAGGCGAAGGGCGAAAATAGCCTCTATGTCAAAAATTTCAGCGCTTGCATCGTTGGCGGTATTCAGCCCGGGCACGCTATCGGCGCTCAAACTCACCCATGACGGCGATGGATTATTCGAGCGGTTCGTCCCGTTCAATGTCGCGACTAGCGGCATGGGGCAAGACCGGAAACCGGATCAAGCGGCCAGCACGGCTTACGAGGGCCTTGTGCGTAAGTTCCTCGATTTGCCGGTGCCCAATCCCGATCACGTGCTGCGGATGACGCCGGAAGCTCGTGCGATATTCATCAAATGTGAGAAGATGATCGTTGCCACAACACGCGACTCAGCTCGGTTGGATCAAGCAATTCGTGAGCAAATGCGATACGACGCTCGCGAGCCTGATGCTGATTTACCAAGCCGTCGACGATATCGAACGCGGCGATCACGCGGGGCTTGGATGGCAAATTACCGAACCAAATGCAAGAAAGGCGTTCACCATACTGACGGAATTTATTCTCCCCCAAGCCCGGAAAATCCATTCGATGCTTGCCAAGAACGGCGATGAAGCGGCGCACGCAAAGTGGATCGCCGGGTATATTCTCGCGAAGGGATGCGAGACGATCACCTTGCGGCAAATCAAGCATGACTACCGAGCGGTCAACAAAGGCCCAAGCGAGGCGGAAATAAACCGGACGGTTTTGCGGGCGATGCGGATATTGCGTGAGAACGGCTGGGTTGCTGCACCCAACGAAAAGCGCGGCGGAAAGGGCACGCCATCCGCAAGCTGGTCTGTAAACCCAAGGGTGCATATCGACTTTGCCGAGGAAGCGGCCGTCGAGCGTTTTGCCCGCGCTGCGGCGAAAAATTTTCAAGGTCAGTCTCCTGGGCCGCGAGAAAAGTGATCAATGCCGGGTGATTACCGGGTTGACGCCGATCCGAACGCGGTTCTGAGCGCGCTTGATTTCGATTTTCGCCTTCCCTGTGCTTGTAAATGAACGCGAAAGAAAGGTTGTCCGCACTTTCGCTCGATCCTATCATCAGTAATTTAAGAAATATATATATTTCAATAGGTTAGATATCGAGGAGGTTGCTGGGGCCTTTAAATTTTTCTCTTTCTGCGGGTACAGGGAGCCTCAAAATCGCGATCAACCGCGCTCAGAACCGGTGACAACGCGCGCTCGGATCGGCGTCAACGCAGCATTGATGCGTTTTGGCCGGTCGCGCGTCCCGTTATCGTGCTGTTAGCTAACAGATGCTAACGTTGAGCTAGACATATTAATTGTTAGCATGTGCCCATTGTGAGCAAAATCCCCCGGCAAGCGTTGCTGCCAAGCTTTAGAAATTCTAGGCCTAAGGCGCTGAAATAGAACAGTTATTGCAAAAATACAGCACTCATTTTGTTCTAGGGAGGTCCAAAAAAGAAATCTCCGCTCAAACAAGGCGAGGCGCGCCGTTTGGGGCGCAAGTTCGCCGGCGATACCCGCTGGGCGGCCCGCCAAGCGACCAGGATGCCGACCCGGCGAGATTGCGCAGGCCAGCGATGGAGGCGTAAAGCGTTTTGCGGAACGCGACGCGATAGAACTCGTTGAGAGCCGTCGGAACCGCTCACAGATGCCATTTTCTGTATGTAATCTGAGGCGCCTTTTTCGTCCGCCTGTGCTTTTCGAAGAACAGCATTATGGTGCGACCATCTGAGACACGGGGCGCCGGGAGCACGAAGGTGCAGGCAGGCCGCCGATAGACGATGGGCTGCGAGCCGATTTTGCAGAGCTTTCCCCACATCACCCCATCAAATGATTATAATAGTCGCGGTGACTCAAGCTTTCTTTTCCCACCGCCCCTTCTCGCCCTGCTGCCAGTAGCTTGCCTCAAATCCATGGTCCTTTAATTCCTTCCATTGCGTCCGGGCGCAGGCGAGCTCCTCCGCGTCGCGGCCATCAAAAAGAGCCACGGCCCGGGCATAATTCGCGCCAGATTCTTTCAGGGCTGGCACGATCTCCGCCCCTTCGACGAAAAGCCGGAGCGCCGCCCCGTTGGGATTTTCGATCCCCGTTGTAAGATAAACGGGCTGAAGTTCAGGATCACCGTCTCCGGCGCGGCCATGGGCAACAAAACTCTCGTCTGAAAAAGTCCAGAGCCACGAATCGAGCGCAACAAGCCGCTCCTTGCTTTTTGCCTGCAAGACGACACGCCAGCCCTTCTTGATAGATTTCTCAATAAGGCTCGCCAAGACGCGTTCGAGAGGCTGGCTCTGCAGGTGATAGAACCAAATTTCCGTCACCGGAACTATGCCTCGTTCGCAAGTGCGGCTCGCGCGGCCGCAATATCCTTTTTCATTTCCGCACTGACCTCCGGATAGGTGAGGTCGAACTTCTCTAACGTCATTGCAATCGCTGCCGCGACAACGAGCCGCGTGAACCATTTGTGGTCGGCAGGCATCACAAACCACGGCGCATGCTTCGATGCCGTGGCGCGGATCGCTTCCTCGAACGCATGCATATACCGATCCCAAAACTCGCGCTCATGTAAATCGGCAGTCGAGAATTTCCAATGCTTTTCCGGCTTGTCGAGGCGCGCCAGCAGACGCTTTTTCTGCTCCTTGCGCGACAGATGCAGAAAGAATTTGAGAATGGTTGTGCCCTGCCGCGTAAGATAATCCTCGAATTGCGCGATGTCCGACAAGCGCTCGTCCCAGATGCGCTTGTTGATGAGCCGGGGTGGAAGCTTTTGGCCCTTCAGGATCTCGTCATGCACGCGAACGATGAGGACCTCCTCGTAGTAGGACCGGTTGAAAATTCCGAACCGTCCCCGCTCGGGCAGACATTTGGCGTAGCGCCACAAAAAATCATGGCCGAGGTCCACGGACGAAGGATGTTTGAACGAAAAGACCTGACAGCCCTGCGGATTGACGCCGGACATG
>CAYWHF010000064.1:6260-9555 GCA_964457695.1 uncultured Methylocapsa sp. | reverse complement strand
AGGCGTAGATGCCCTGGCCCTTGATGTCGTGCGGATAGCCGACGACGGCGGCTTCCGCCACATGAGGATGCGCGGCAATGGAGCTTTCCACTTCCGCCGTGCCGAGCCGGTGTCCCGAGGCGTTTATGACGTCGTCGACCCTTCCCGTGATCCAAAAAAATCCGTCGGCATCGCGGCGGCAGCCATCGCCGGTAAAATATTTGCCGGGATAGGCGCTAAAATAGGTCGCAACGAAACGCGCGTGGTCGCCATAGACCGTGCGCATCTGGCCCGGCCAGGAATCCGCGAGCACCAGATTGCCCGAACATGCGCCTTCGAGGACATTGCCCGCGCTGTCCACCACCTCCGGCCTTATGCCGAAGAGCGGCAGCGTTGCCGAGCCGGGCTTTAGTTCCGTCGCGCCGGGCAGCGGCGCGATAAGAATTCCGCCGGTCTCCGTCTGCCACCAAGTGTCGACAACCGGGCATCGCCCGCCGCCGACGACATGATAGTACCACTCCCAAGCTTCGGGATTGATCGGCTCGCCGACCGTGCCGAGGAGCCGCAGGGACGCCCGGCTTGTCGCTTTGACCGGCTGATCGCCCGCGCGCATCAAAGCGCGAATTGCGGTTGGCGCGGTATAAAAAATATTGACCTGGTGCTTGTCGACAATCTCCCAGAACCGCGACGGGTCCGGGTGGGTCGGAATTCCCTCATAAATCAAGGTCGTGGTGCCATTGGCGAGCGGGCCGTAGACAATGTAGCTGTGTCCCGTGACCCAACCTACGTCTGCCGTGCACCAAAAGATATCGCCTTCGTGATAATCGAAAACATATTTGTGAGTCATCGCCGCATAGAGAAGATAGCCCGCCGTCGTATGCACGACGCCCTTCGGCGCGCCGGTCGAGCCCGATGTATAGAGAATGAACAGCGGGTCCTCCGCATTCATCTCGGCGCAGGGGCATTCGGCGGCGGCTTCGGCCCTGGCCTCATGGTACCAGACATCGCGCCCCTTCTCCCAGGGAACCGTGGCGCCGGTATTGCGGACGACGAGCATTTTTTGGATCATTCCGCCGGACTTCGCCACCGCCGCGTCCGCATGCGCTTTGAGCGGTGTGTTGCGGCCGCCGCGCCGCCCCTCATCAGCTGTAATGAGCAGTTTCGAGCGGCAATCCGCAATCCGCCCGGCAAGCGAATCGGGCGAGAAGCCGGCAAAGACCACGGAGTGGATCGCGCCGATCCGGGCACAGGCGAGCATCGCATAGACCGCCTCGGGAATCATCGGCAGATAGATCGTGACCGTGTCGCCCTGCTTGACGCCCTTCGCTTTGAGGACATTGGCGAGGCGGCAAACCTCGCCATGCAGTTGCTGATAGGTTACGTGTTTCGCGTGCCCCGGCTCGTCGCCTTCCCAGATGATCGCGGTATGGTTGGCGAGCCGCGGCAGGTGCCGGTCGATGCAATTTTGCGCGACATTTGTGGTTCCATCCTCGAACCACTTTATGGAGACAGAGTCTGGCCCAAAACTGGTGTTTTTCACTGTCGTAAAAGGCTTGATCCAATCGATGTTACGCGCCTCTTCAGCCCAAAAGGATTCGGGGTCGGCAACGGACCGGGCATAAAGCTCCTGATATTTTGCAAGATCGATATAGGCCCGTTCTTTCCAGGCGGGAGAAACCGGGTAGGTTTTTTGGGACATACCGTTCCTCTTCGGGGCCATTTACCGGCTTGTCTTCCCCCCGGCGCATTCCTATTACCGGGGCGGCCTCAAGGGCATTCCTTGTCGATTTTTTCGAGCGCCTGTGAGAGGCCCGCGAGCGAATAGCTGTCCGTCGTGACCTTGCCTCTTGCCGAGGCCGCCTTAACGACGAGCTTCGAACCTTTCTTCAGCGCCTCAACGAAATGGGCTTCGTCTTTGGGGTTCTCGATCCACGCATTGGCCCCTTTTGCAATGAGCGCAAACTTCGAGCCTGCGACTTCGGCGTGTGCGGCTCCTTCTTTCAACGGAAACCCCATGATGAACGAGACCTCTTGGCGAATATTCTCGCCCGGCCCGTTCGAGACGAAGATATAGGCCGGGTCGCGGTTCAGACCCTCGGGCTCCCGTTCTTTGGGCGTCGCCAGCGCGTAGCAGGTCTTGGACTTCTCCCCTTTGGCAAAATAGACGCCCCAATCGCCAAAGATGCCGAGTTGCGAAGGCCTGCCCGCTGAATTGGAATTCTCGGTCGCTTTCTCCGATCGCTCCGATTTTGGCGCGGTTTTGGCCGCCTTGTGCCGGTGTCGCGAGATAGCAGAACTCGTGCTCGCGAGCGAAGCCACACTGGCGAGCAAAACGGCAGCACGGATTCCGCGAAAAGCCTTGCGAGACATCGTTTTGGATACTCCTGCGATTGTCCTGGCTGGCTGGCGCGCAAGGGCGCTCTTTGCCTAGGCTCTTCTATAGGCAGTGAGCACGGCAGTTGGAAGGCCAGAAGCGTCCTCTTCGATCATGTTTCCCGGGAAAGAGGATCGCAGTCCCGGTTGGCTCAGAGACCGTCAGACTTCACGGCGGCAAGAATGGCACCTGGCCGCTCCGGCGTGCCCTTTTGCACCAGCACCACAAAGCCCTCGCCATCTTGAGGCGTGCCCGGCAGGTTAAAGGTCGCGGTCGCTCCGGTCCACTCGCCCAGTTTGTTGATTGCTCGCACGACATTCGTGTAGGTGAGGCTCTTGCCGGCATTTTCGCCGCGCCGAATTTCGACCGTGGTGGCGCGGGCGACACGCAGGGCCAGAACGGACGCCGGCCCGTTGCTTCCTGATTCGATTTCGACCAAATAATGGCCGTCCGTCTTTGATAGCCGCATCGGCACGGTCATCGCCCCTTCGACGCCTTTGGCTTGGCCAATCGCCTCAGCGATCTCGGTCTCATCTCCGCCAGCCGCCGCAACCAGTCCGTTGACAACGACTTCGGGCGTGTAGACACGCCCGCCTCCGTTTGCCGCTGCATAGGCTTTTTGGCGGGCAGTGAATGCGGGGGATGCAAGCGTATCCCGCCATCCGATATAGTCCCAATAGTCCACGGGTAACGAAATTGCGACGACGCCGGGATTTCGCGCAATTGCAGCAAGCCAGCGGTCGGCGCGCGGGCAACTGGAACAGCCTTGGCTCGTGAAAAGCTCGATGACGTGATCGGCCTGCGCTGTGGCAAACCCAACCGTTCCAAGGGCACAGAAAGCAGCCGCGGCCGCCAAGCACCCGAAGAGCGCCATGATAAACCGCCGGGCGAATGCCATGATGAATGGTCCCCAAGACGAGAACGGCCTAGAGCGTCCGGTCA
>CAYWHF010000064.1:0-6250 GCA_964457695.1 uncultured Methylocapsa sp. | reverse complement strand
CCCAAATAATTCGTTGTTTACCAGGCCCCGTTGCGCAAGCGGAAGCTATATCGGAATGAAGCCGCGGTCCAGTGAAGCTACGAGTTCAGGGCTGGCACTGGCGAGTGCGGCGCAAAGCCTGGCTGGAATCTTGCTCTGCCGGCCGGGCTCGTCTGGTTTGGGTGCTACCAAAGTCCGCAAAATTCCCATATTTTGACCTTTCTGCCAAATGCAAGCTTTCATCATCAAAAGCGCTTGACGCGCTCTACGCAGTAGCCGGATCCGCTTGAAGTTTTTGCTTGCCCATTTGTCCGATCCGCATGTCGGACCCCTGCCGCGCCCGCGCCGATCCGAGCTCATCGGTAAACGCGCGACCGGCTATTTGAATTGGACCCGTTCGCGCTCGCGTATCCACGATATGGCGGTCCTTGACCAGATCGTCGCGGATATGAAGGCGCATCATCCAACTCACATCGCGGTCACCGGGGATGTTTCCAATATCGGGCTGCCCGCCGAGTTCAGGCTTTCTCGAAGCTGGCTCGAGACTTTGGGCGCCCCCGAGCAGGTGAGTTTTGTGCCCGGGAATCACGACGCCTATGTGCGCGGCTCTATGTCCGCTCTTGCCCGCACCTTTGCGCCTTGGACGGCAGGAGAGGCAAATGGCGGCGAGGACTTTCCTTATTTGCGCCTGCGCGGCGAGGTGGCCCTGATTGGGCTGTCGTCGGCTATTCCGACCCCCCCCTTCATTGCCTCAGGATATTTGGGCCGCCGTCAATTGCGGGCCATGGAGAACCTTCTCGCGGAGACAGGAAGGCTCGGACTCTACCGCATCGTGATGCTGCATCACCCGCCGCAAATATCTGTTTCGAGCCTGGGGCGCGGACTTGTGGACGCATATGGCTTTGCGGAAGTGATCCGCCACGCGGGTGCCGAACTCATCATACATGGCCATGATCACCGGCTCGGTATGGGTCGCTTGGAAACGCCCAAAGGACTTGCCCCTGTCGTCGGCGTGCCATCCGCCTCAGTCGTTCGCGGAACACGGCATCAGCGCGCGGGATACCACCTCTTCGAGGTGTCGAGCGGCCTGGGCGTTTGCAAAGTCACGGCGCGCGCGCGGGGACTCCTGCCCGGGACACGCGTCGTCGGAGATCTTGGTCCGCTCAAGTTCTGAGATCCTACGGCTACGACACATGACCAACTATTCTCGGCCAATTTTGTGCCGTTTGGGGCCAAGCATGCTTTGCCCGGCGTTCGCAGCCGGCCACATTTAACGGCGCGAAGTTGGAGGTGCCTTAAGGGGTGCTCGGGGTTGCTTTTCGGTAGCAGGCTTGATCTTAGGGGCTGGATGAGCCTGCTCGTGGTGAAGCGTTTCTTGCAGCCTGTTGCGTTCGAACGCGATGACGACGAATATCGACAGGAAGAACGGAATCAGAAGGTAGGAAACGCGAAAGGCCAGCAAGGCCGCAAGAACCTGGGTATTCGGCATCTCCGGCATGGCGCTTATAAAAAACCACTCAAACACGCCGAGCCCGCCGGGCGCATTGGACCAGAGCGCGGCGGAAAATGAAAAGATAAACACCGCCAGCACGGAAAAATAGCCGGGATTGCCAGCCTCGGGCAATGCGAAATAAATGATTCCTGCGGCGCCGAGGAGTTCGAGGGGCGCCGCCACCAATTGCCGCAGGACGATTGCGAAAGCCGGGTATTCGAGGCGAAAACCTCTTACTATTAATGGTTTAAATTTAAAGATCGAGCCGATCACATACATGGCAACGCCGCCAAGCAAAACAACGCCCACGAGCTTGGCGGCCGTTCGATCGGTAAGAAAGCGGAATTGTTCCGGCAGCATGCCCCGGAACCGGCCTAATTGGTCCGGTTCAAGCACCGAGATGATGCCTCCGATCAACACGGTGCCTAGAGCGAAAGTGAGGGAGCAGATAGCGACCAGCCACGCGACTTGTGCGGCGCTCAGCCCCTTTGAGTGATAGGCGCGGTAGCGCACCATTGCGCCCGAAAAAACCGTCGCGCCGATATTGTGCGCGAGCGCATAAGTCGTGAACGAGCAGAGCGATATGAAAATCCAAGAGATATTTTTGATGCCAAGATGGAGAAGGGCAATGCGATCATACCAAGCGAGCGCCGCGTAGGCGACGAGTGTCGAAAGAATCGCTAGCAGGGTATGTCCAAGCGGAATGGATTTGAAATGCTTCCAGACCTCGGGACCGACACGCTCGCCCTGAAAATCCCCGTGAAGAAACCATAGCGAGACCGCGACCGCAACTAAGCCAAGGAGCGGCCAGAAAAAATCGAGAATGCGCTTCATTGCTCTCCAGGCGGGCAAAGGCGGCCAGGCCTTGCTTGTTAAGTTATAGCCGCCACGTCTGGACAGCATCCCTGCATAATGCGCGGTCGTTTATCAAGGAATGTTTTACGCGTGAACCCCCTCGTTCTTGCAGCGTAATACTACCACCAGCGTTGAGCGGCGCGGCCCGCAGAGCGTCCGGCTTCGAATAGGCCAAGCAAGTTCTCCCATCGGCAGGAGTCCGCCGGACGCAAGGTTAAACGAGCTTTAACCGCCTCCCGATAATTTGCCACAAAACTTGCCAGCGCCGGTTCATTGGCAAACGGCGAGCGAAGCGACACCGATGTTAAGATGGTCGTTTTCAAGCAACTCTTGCCGCAAGAGCCGGGCGGGGTTTGGGGGGTCCCTTTTCCTTGCCAACGCGGCCAGCGGAAGGATCACGCGAATTGGCAGCGGCGCGACGGCGAGGGGATCGGATGCGGACGACAGCAATCGCCTCGGCTCTTGACCATTTTTCAGAACCTGTCTGCGCCTTCGTGGCAAGGAGGGGCGCGGAAATCGCGGGCCTCGCGCTCACCTGCGGGGCGGCAGGGTTCGCCTTGGCTCTGGCATCATGGTCGGTCGATGATCCGAGCTTCAATCACGCTACATCCGGTCCGGTGTACAATTTGCTCGGCGCACCGGGGGCCGTTGCGGCCGATCTCGTCATGCAATTGCTCGGCCTCTCTTCTATCGCCTTTCTTGCGCCGCCAAGCCTTTGGGGATGGAGGCTTATGACCGTGCGGCGTCTCGAACGGGCAAAGGCCCGGCTTGTCCTCTTGCTCACAGGCGGCCTATGTTCGGCGGGACTTGCTTCGCTTCTTCCGGTCACGGCACGCTGGCCGCTGCCAACTGGCCTCGGCGGGGTTTTGGGCGATGCCATTCTGATGGTCCCGCGGCGGCTTTTCGCAGGCCATGGCGCCGGAATGCCCTTGTTTGCCGCAATTCTTGCGGCCGGTGCCATCCTTTGCCTCTCGGCCTCCATGACTCTGCGGATATATGGTTCGACGGAACCGGACGAGGACGAGAATGATACCGCGCCGCAATTCCGTGCTCCTGCCATTGCCGAAGATCAGGACGCCGAGGGCGAGCCAGGCCTCGCGTTTGTTCTGCTCGGCGCCTTCTTTCATGCCGGCCTCAGCCTCAAGGCGGCATTGGCGCGCAGCGTCGCGCGGCGCAATGCGCGCGCTGAGCCAGCACGGCCTAAGGACGTGGTTCAGCAAGACGGTGCGTTCGACCGGCCGCTCGATCTGGCCGTCGAGCCGTTGCATTGGACGGGACCTGGCGATGCGCAGTCGAGTTTCGACGCGAGCGCCTATGCTACGCCCTCCGCCCGAAGGCCAAGCGGGCAGGCACTGGACGGTGCCGGCCCCGATCCGGGCCTGGATATATATGCGCCGCGCCGCGTGATCGCTGCGGCCGCGGCTGCACTAAAGCCTGGGACCAGGGCTTTGAAGGAGGCGCAGCCCTCGCTCTTCGACCGGCTCTCCCGGCAAGACTATATGTTCCCTCCGCTGCATATTCTTGCAGAGCCGCGGAGATCGACCGCAAACAGGATTTCCGAAGACGCGCTCGACCAAAACGCGCGGCTGCTCGAAGGCGTGCTCGACGATTTTGGCGTCAAGGGCGAGATCATCAATGTGAGGCCAGGCCCGGTCGTCGCGCTCTATGAGCTTGAACCTGCCCCCGGCATCAAATCCTCGCGGGTCATCGGCCTTGCCGATGATATCGCGCGCTCGATGTCGGCGCTCTCGGCGCGTGTCGCCGTGGTGCAGGGGCGCAATGTCATCGGCATCGAACTGCCGAACCAGCAGCGCGAGACGGTTTACCTGCGCGAATTGCTGGCGAGCCAAGATTTCGAAAAATCCAAACATCGTCTCGCGATCGCGCTTGGCAAGACAATCGGCGGCGAACCGGTGATCGTCGATCTCGCGCGCATGCCGACTCTCTTGGTCGCAGGCACGACGGGATCGGGCAAGTCGGTCGCGATCACTGCGATGATCCTCTAGCTTCTCTACCTGCTAAAACGCGAGGAATGCCGGCCCACTCTTGGCAATCGCACAAAGATCGAACTCTCGGTTTACGATGGGATCCCGCATCTTTTGACGCCCGTCGTCACGGACTCGAAGAAGGCGGTGGTGGCGCTCAAATGGGCGGTGCGCGAGATGGAAGAGCGCTACAAAAATATGTCGAAGCTCGGCGTGCGCAACATCGAAGGATTCAATGCCAGGGTCGCGGAGGCGGAAGCCAAGGGCGAGATGCTGACCCGGACGGTCCAGACAGGTTACGATCCGGTAACGGGCGAAGCGGTCTACGAACAGGAAGTGATGCAGCTTTCGGTTCTGCCCGTCATTGTCGTGATCGTCGACGAGATGGCCGACCTCATGATGGTCGCCGGAAAAGACATCGAGGGCGCGATACAGCGGCTGGCCCAGATGGCGCGCGCCGCGGGCATTCATCTCATCATGGCGACGCAGCGCCCCTCCGTCGATGTCATCACCGGAACGATCAAGGCGAATTTCCCGACGCGAATCTCGTTTCAGGTGACCTCGAAAATCGACAGCCGCACGATTCTTGGCGAGCAGGGCGCCGAGCAGCTTTTAGGCCAGGGCGACATGCTTTACATGGCGGGCGGCGGGCGCATTTCGCGCGTTCACGGGCCATTCGTCGCCGACAACGAAGTCGAAAAGATCGTCGCGCATTTGAAGACGCAGGGACAGCCTCAATATCTTGACGCGATCACCGAGGACGGCGATTTGGACGATGAGGATGAAGAAGCCCCCGTGCCAGGCAGCATGGACGCCGAGGAAGCGGGCGACCTTTACGACCGGGCAGTGGCTATTGTTTTGCGCGACAAAAAATGCTCGACCAGCTACATTCAGCGCCGCCTTTCCGTAGGCTACAACAAGGCCGCTTCTCTGGTCGAGCGGATGGAGGAGGAGGGCATTGTCGGCGCACCAAATCATTCCGGCAAGCGTGCGATCCTCGCCGGCGGTGGCATCGACCGGGGCGCATTCGATCTCGCAAAAGAGGCGTGACGCGCGAGACGCGCGGCCCATGAAAACCCACAAGCGGGGTTGCTGCCCGCAGTTTAGAATAATTCCAAAAATGTTTCACGTGAAAACTTTTTGTCCGGTCGCAGCCCAAAACCTTACACGCCGAAAACAGCGCTCCGCTTTGGTCTCGTAAGATCGACAGATTTTTTGGTGCAATTGGAATCGGGCGCCGTTGCTCGCCATTGGCTCAGACCGCTGTTGGAAACGATCAACAAGGTAAGATTCATGCGCCTCATCATGCGCCTCGAGATGACCAGGCTGCCAGTTTGAACTATATACCGTCGGGATTAAGGCATAAAACCGTAAATTCAGTTTATCCCATGTGCACGAGTGCGCATGTTCCCGTAAAAAGCTGTGTAATCCGCAAGAATTGTTAGGCAACTTCAATTGCCTATTGATTAGTGCTAAGTTACACGTTACATATGATAAAGCGCATCTGCCACAAGGGTTTGAAGCGGTTTTATGAAAGCGGCGATACACGCGGGATCAACGCCAAGCATGCGGCATGGCTCCACGTTCTGCTCACCTCGCTCGACGTGGCCGCAAGCGCGGCGGATTTGAACAATCCCGGCTATGGGCTGCATACCTTAAAGGGTGAACGCAAGGACAATGGGCGGTGACGGTGTCTGGCAATTGGCGGCTGGTTTTCGCCTTTGACGGCGAGGACGTAACCGACGTCGATCTAGTCGATTACCCCTAACGGACGGAAGGGGAAGGAACCCTTGATGCACAATCCTGCGCATCCTGGAGAAGTGATCCGGGAATCTTGCCTAAAACCTCTTGGGCTGACGGTGACGGAAGCCGCCGACGGGCTCGGCGTCACGCGCAAGACCCTATCCGATTTGCTGAACGGTCATAGCGGCGTATCGCC
>CAYWHF010000063.1:0-9562 GCA_964457695.1 uncultured Methylocapsa sp. | reverse complement strand
CGCCTCCCTTGAATCACAAATGACTCATCCGATTCAAGATGTTCCCGGACAGACAACTAGAAAAAATGACCATTTAAATAGACTGATAAATTTTAAACTCGCGAACCTGTACAAACGGAAGCGAGACTACAGGAGTGCCGTTAACATAACCAACCAGTATATTGAGGATTTGCGTGCTGCTAATAAAGAAGCTGACAAAGCATATTGGACTGCGTTTTATAATAGGGCGTGCTACAGGACTTTAATGGCTATGTCGCCGCCGCGCGACAAAGCACTCCTAGCTGAGGCTCTTGATGATCTAAAAAGGGCGATTGACTTTGATCCGCCGCGAAGCCGATACGCTTGGGATGACGAAGACTTCAAAGAGCTAAAGGAGGAAAAAAATCCGCGATTTGCCAAGATTGTAGGTCAGAAGTATCCCGAATCGACGGAGAGTGACGCCGGCAAAAGCTTGTCCTGAGTTGTTTAGCAACCGCTTCGGCATGAACACGGGAAGGGAAAAGCGCCGCGCCGTTCATGAACAACTTTTTTGCATGTATTTATTTGCGGGCGCGGACGGCGGACAGTCTAGTGACGGATGGGCTAGCCGGGATGGCTAATGGAGGGGGAGCTGCTTGATTTCTCGTCAACCTGCTTTGACCGCGATCACCTCCATGCATACACGGTAGCGCTCGCTGATGTTGTATTCGGCAGGCTGGAAACCGTGGTTCTCTAACAGTGCATAGAGACGGCGGCGGGAAAAATTGTGATAGTGCTCGATCTCCCCCCAATAAGGATTGACGCCATTTGCGTGGAGAAGCCGCCACACCATGCTGTCCATATTCGGCATGGAGAGAAAGAGCACGCCGCTTGGCTGCAGCAGCCGATACGCGGCGGCGAGCGCCGCTTGCGGGAAAGGGATATGTTCGAGCACATCGGCCATGCTGATGACGCTGTAAAGCGCTTGGTGAGCGAGGTCTTCGATCGATTGGCAATGAGCCTCATAGCCGAGCGCTTTCAGAGCGCGGACATTCTCCTCGCGCAGATCAAGCCCGACGGGCGTATAGCCCCATTCCTCCGCGGTGAAGAGCAGCGAACCATTGCCGAAGCCGACATCGAGCCAGCGTCCCCCGGGTGCATGGCGCGCGATCCGCTCAATGATTCTGGCAGAAACCGGGCGTTGGCGTTCCATGTCGTATCCCACGGTCTGACCCGGCTGTGTCTTGGCGAAAACGAGCGCCGCGGCAGCGGCATCAAAATAGCCTTCCGTAAACACATGTCCGCAGTCGCGGCATAAATGCCAGTTCATGACTGGCGGAAGCCGTGGCTGATAGATAGGATGTTTCGTACAATCGGCGCCAATGACCGCTGAGAAATTGCGGCTCTCGCAAAGTGGGCAGGTTTTATAGGCAATCCTCGCAAGAGACGGAACGGCGGCCACAACCGTGTGGTTTGAAAGCTCGGGAGGAATTGCAAAGCCTTGCGGGTAGCTGCCGTTTGCCCAGGTCTCCCACATTTGGGTGAGGGCGGCCTCATAGGCGCGGATATAGCATGCGATATCGAACACCGGCGCGGAGAGCCGGTTGCCGAGCAGCTTGTGCCGCAGACCTTGCAAAAGTTCCCGCTCGCGCGCGAGCCGCAGGCCCATGGACTCATAGCCGGCAAGAGAATAAGTCACGAGTTCGGGCAGCCCCGCCGCATGCAACAGGCTGGCCGCGACGCGCCCGGCAAAAGTTTCGCCTGCGCAAGTCAGCACGGGCAGCCCGGCCCACAGGGCATCGCTTGCCGTCGTATGCGCATTATAGGGCAGAGTATCGAGAAAGAGGTCGGCCAATCTGTGGCGCGCGAGATGTTCCGGCGAAGAAAGGCGGGGCGCAAAAACAAGCCGGTTAGGGTCAATCTCTCGTGCGGCGGCCTCGCGGCGGAGATTGCTCTTGACGAGACTGTTTGTGTCCAGGAGCCACAACACCGAGCCGGGAACTGCCTTCAACAGGCGCATCCAGATGTCGAAAAACGCTGGCGTAATTTTGTGGGAGTTGTTGAAGGAGCAGAATACAAAACCTTCATCCGGCAGGCCGCAGTCGGCCCGCGTCGGCGTGATATTTGCAATCAGCCGCTTGGTGTCGTTCGGCTGGTAGCAATGCGGCAGATGAACGATCTTCTCGCTGTAAAAGGCCTGCTCGCTCATCGGCAACACGACGGGATCGGCGATGACATAGTCGATGAAATCGGCGCCTATCGTTCCGGGAAAACCCAGAAAGCTTACCTGCACGGGCGCGGGACGCCGCGCGGCTATTCCGGTGCGGGCGGCTTTCGTATAGCCCTTCAACTCCAGCAGGATATCGATCTTGTCAGTCTTTATACGCCATGCGACTTCGTTGTCGGTCATCGCGCGGATATCGACGAAGCCGTCGAAAGATTTTCGAAGCCGGAGGCCGAGCTCGCTCTTATCGTCAGGCCCGTGCGAATAGGCGATGACCTCAAACCGGGATTTGTCGTGACGCTCGAAAAGCTCGGCCATGAGAAGCGCCGTCGCATGGCGGCAGAAATCGCCCGAGAGATACCCTACCTTTAGTCTTCTCGTGCCGGGGAAATCTTCCCGGCGGTGCTCAAAGGCAGGGGCCTTAAAATTCTCCGCAAAGGCGCGCGCGACGCGCATCTGCAAGGGCGGGCCTGCGCCCATGCTGAGGACCGCGAATGGGTGCGCGGATTCGGCGCCGTCTTCCGCCAAAAGGCCGAGAACCTCGGCTTCCTCGGCTTCGATTCCGTCCCAATCGCAGATCGCGCGGCGCTTATGAAGGAGCCAAGTGCGAACGGCGAGACGTTTTGGATTGAGCCTGGCGGCAGTGCGGTAGCAATCGATCGCCTCCGGCAGCTCGCCCAGATTTTCATATGCGGCGCCAAGATTGCCGTGTGCATCGGCGAGATCGGGACGCAGCGAAATGGCGTGACGATAAGCCTTGACGGCTTCGCCAATGGCTTCCTGGCAATGCAAAATATTGCCGAGGTTTACATAGGCCTCGGCGAAATCGGGCCGCAGCACGACCGCCCGCCGGAAAGCCGCGGAGGCCTCGCCCGGCCGGTTCAGTTCCTTCAAAATATTGCCGAGGCTGAAATGCGGCTCGGCCGCATCGGGCCGCGCCGCGATGATGGCTTCGCAGGCGGCGACTGCGTCGTCTGCCCGCCCGAGCCTGCGCAAAATATTGGCGCAATTGATATGCGCTTCGACGAAACTGGGATTGAGCAAGGCTGCTTTTTGATAAGCGGCAAGCGCGGCATCGAGCTGTCCCAAATCTTCGAGCGCATTGCCGAGGTTCGAATGCGCGGGCGCAAGTTCCGGCGCAAGCACGATCGCCTGCCTTGCCGCAGCGAGCGATCCCTGCTGGTTGCCGCGCGCGCGGCGGACGACGGCGAGGTTGGACATCGCCTCGGCATAATCGGGCTTGGCGGAGAGCGCCCGCTCGATCCGCGCCTCCGCCGCGGCGTGATCGCCCCGCTGATGCGCGATCAGCCCCAGGTGGTGCAGGCAGACGGCATGATCCGGATTGCGCGCAAGAACCTGCCCATAGGCTTCTTCCGCCTCGGAAAAACGCCCCGCACGAAAACATTCCAGCGCGCTCGTCAGCAGCTCCGCCTCTGCGGCTTGCGCCGCCTCATCCGCCTGCGCGAACGCGCTTGTCTCGTGTTCCTGCTCGCTTCTTCTCGCAGTGGTCGCGCCCATCGCCGTCTCTTGCTCGTAAGGCCCAAGCCGCAAGGATAGAAACGTGGCCTTGCGCCAAACGTGCCGGCCGGTTTTACGGCTCTGCGGGCCGAGCGCCTAAGAGCGAGGCTGTCCCCGGGTTAGGACATTTGCGCGAAACCTCTCACGATCCATCGAGGAGATTTGCGACGAGCGCTTCGATTCTTTGCGCAATACCGGCGTCTTTTAGCGCTGTGCGGATGAGGCCGCGCGCGCGCTGGAATTTAGTGTTTTCGGGCAGAAGCACAGCGGCGGCGATCGCCTCTGCCTTGCGAGCGGCCTGAGCGAGGGCAGCGTGCAAAGGGTTCTTTGCATCGAAGCGCGGAATCGGCACGTTGAACATGACCTTGTCGAAATCGCGTGCGCCCCATTGGCCTTTTGACTGAAAGGACTCGACCCGGGAGCGCACCGTTTCGCTATTCAAAATTCGGCCAAATAAGCCGCTTCGGGCACGGTTCGAGGTGAAGCCCAATAAAGCTTATGGTCGATCACATTCGTGCATTTATGCAGCACGCATGCTGCCGGCTGCTTACCTGCCTTCGCATAAACCACGCGCAGCGGTGCGAGAGGAAATTGCGCGCTTAATTTGCCGTAATAATCAAACTGCTGAACTAAGCTCATATCAGATGGGCGATGCGCATTCCAAACTCTCTCCGCCTTGCGCATCCACCCGTGCAAGCCTCCAACCCCGCGATTGGCAGCGGCTTCCGCGTCGAGTACTTCACCTTTGTCAGTGACGGGCACAACCGCTTCGAAAGGCCGGAAAACGCGATAGGGTAAAATGCTTTCGCCGAGAAGCACGGGGTACAAAAACTCGGCCTCGACCTTGTTCTCAATCCCAGTCAGATCTTTCCACGGCGCTTTCTCTTGGACGCTGCGGCGGCTCGCGACATAGGACGCGCTCGGGTCAGTGCCGAGCCGCCCCATCGTCTTGCGCTCGACGAAGCACAACATTCGCGGCACTAAGGTGGCGCCTTGCCGGAACATCGCTCGATAGGGCGAGCCGCCCGTGCCGCGACCTCCAGGGCTGGCGCGCCTTCGCGGACTTTTAGCCTTTGATCGGCAACGTCTTCATGGGCATCGCGATAAGGCAAGGTGCCGGAATAGGCGCGGACCATATCCGGCATGGCTTTGGACGTTGCCCTCCGCCTCCCAAAAACGACGCAGGATGGCACCTCGAATAAGGGCCACACTGATTCGTCCATCGTCCAGGCTTCATCCCAGGCAATTCGCGCGGACATAAAGGAGCCAGACCGGAGCCGCTCGAACTGGCCACGTGTGAGCGCCGCGAGCGGCAGGACAAAAGCAATCTTGCCGCCGGAACGCAGATAGAGTGCCTCTGCACGAACCAAAAAGAGCGCGCAAAGATCATTCTGCGTTGCAAGCTTGCCGCCGACATATACGCGTTCGCCTTTGGCCAGCTCCTTGAAGCGCTTTTGCAGATCGGTGCTCATGTGCCGGTAAGCGACCCAGGGCGGATTGCCGATGACGGTGCTTGCCCAGCCGTCGGAAGCGGAAAAGAATAGGGGCCGGGAAAGATTGCGCGCCACATAGACCCAGACCGAATCGCGCCCATCGCGCTGGAGTTTATCGAAGGTGAGATAGGTCTTGCCAAGGTCCTTAATCGCGAGCTTTTGCTCTTCTGTCACGTCAGCGCGGTAATGCTGTTCGGTGATGCGAAAAAGCGCCGCCTCGATTTGTGTTCGCGTCATTCTAGCTTCCGATCCGCTGCGCATGCGCTCGATTGCTTTATCGAAAAGTGCAGGATCGCGGCAAAAAGTGTCGGGAAAATCGAGTTGCTCGCGCCCGTTGGCATCGGGCACCCCGCTTGCCCCATTGCCAGCGGGCGGCGGCGGAACACGGATCATCAGCTCCTTGCCGCCGACGATCTCGCTGATCGACAGTTGCATGGAATCGCCGAGATAAACAGGGATGGAGAGGCCGCCTTTGCGATGTGCGAGCGCGGGGTGAAGCGCTAACAAATAGGTGACTCGCGCGATAATGACAGCCACCGGATGAATGTCCATACCCTGGATATGCTCGCAAGCTTTCGCCGCGCGAAGCTCCGCCTTCATGTCGCCTTCTTCAGCCTCGCGCAAAAAAGGCGGATGGCGTGGAACAAAAACGTTCCAGAACCGCAGGCGGGATCGAGAACATGCTCGACCAGAGGCCGGTCGATGACATGCTTGACCATTTTCGCCGCGAGCCAATCGGGCGTGTAATATTCGCCAAGTCCATGCCGCTCCTCGCGGTCGATCAAAGATTCGTAGAGAATCTTCAAAATGTCGCTTTCGACCTCGGCGAGACGGAAACGCCGGACATGGTTCATGATGCGGCGCACGAGGTCTTCGCCCTCTCGATCCGCCAAAACCCAATCAAAAAAATCGCTTTCAACCGCGCCGGAAATCCCCGCCGATTGAAACGCACTGCCTGAAAGAAGACATTTTGGGTCGTCCTCCCGCATTTGCAGAACAGCGAGCGCGATGCATTTGGCGGCGATGACAAGAAATGTGTGCTGGAACCACAGAGCATCGCTCTCGACCTCGCGCCCATAAACAAGCTTTAGGAGCTGCGCCCAGAGCTGGCGTTTTAGAGCTACCTGAGGAGATGAAGCGAGCTTGCTCCAAAGACGCGCGAGAGCGGTGCTGGATCTGCGGAACGCAACCGAATCCTGTCCGAGCTCGGCCGGATCGTCAGCGGCTCGGGCGGGAGCGACGCCTTGAGTGCCACGACGCCATCGAGCCAAGCAAGAAATACCGCTGGCTTTTCTGGATCAAGAATAGCCTCGGTGACCTTGACGAGCTTGCCATCTTCAAGCTCGCAGGCGACCCATTGCCGGCCATCAGAAGCAATTCCAATGAATTTCTCGCCCTCCTTCCTCTCGCGATCGGCGAGATACTCTGGCATCTTGCGCTCAACGTCTCGCCATTCCTTTGCAAGGTCGCTCTTGGCTTCGAGAATAGTTCGGCCGATCAAAGCGTCGAGACGACCGCGCACTTCGACAACGGGGTGCTCGAAATCGAGGTCGGAGAGTTCCGCGCCAAATTCGTCGGTCAGCAGATTCCAGAAACCGGCCTTGACCTTATCGTGGCGAGGTTTACTGGCGAGATGCCGGAGAAGCTTTACTGTGGATTCGCTTGTCACCCTCCAACCCTAGCCGGGGACTTGGAGCCGGACAATGCGAAAGGGCAGGCAATGCAGAGATTTCTTCACGCCGATTCGTCCGGCGCATAGCTTCGCATTCATGGTGATGCAACCACCGCACAAGGCTCCAGCATACGGCGGGCAAAAGTACCAATTTTTCGCGCGAGCTTAGCCCGGCCATGACAGTCGAAGTGTCTATGAGTTCCCCTCTTCGGGACGTACTACAAGCCGCAAGGATAGAAACGTGGCCTTGCGCCAAACGTACCGGCGGGTTCGCGCGGTAATCACGTCCTGAGCCAATGGCTGCTCTTTCGCGGCGTCGGAACGGTGCAATTACGAGGAGCCAAAAGGGCGCCCCGCCGGGCTCGATAGCGTATCTCCGGAACGGCGATCCTAAGTTTGGCCGAATCAGTTTCACGCAAGGGTCATAGTGCATTTGCCTAGAAAGCAGGCAGCCGTGCACATTTTTCGTGGCACTAGCCTAACAACAAGCCTGAAATCATCAACAAAAACTATGGCGCGAAGATGCGATTTTTTCTGGCCACGATCGCAGTGGCGTTGTTCTCTTTTGCTGACAGCGAAGCCGAAACGTTAACGGCCACAGGATCGTTCGGCCTCCAGTTCGCAATCGCCCCAACCTGCGTGGTGACCAGCGCCACGACCCTGGATTTCGGCACACAGGGCGTGCTTTCCGCCAACGTCGATCAGACGAGCGTCATCAATATCACCTGCACCAACACGACGCCTTACAATATTGGGCTCGACAAGGGCTTGAATGGCTCCTCGGTACTCACGCGCCAAATGAAGGCGGGGGCCGCGGTCGTTAATTATTCAATGTACAGCGACTCTGGCCGGACAACGAATTGGGGCAATACGGTCGGCACCGACACGGTCGCCGCTACCGGCAATGGCTCGGCACAGGCCTTCACAGTTTACGGCCGTATACCGCCGCAAACGAGCCCGGCTGCGGGGACCTATACCGATACGATCACCGTCACGGTCACCTATTGAAAATTGAAAGGCACCCATCATGCGCTATCCCGCATAGTGGGGGGAGTAATCGAATGCGATATTTCCTGGCCGCGGTATTAGCTGCGTTCTTCACTTTTGAAGGGAGCGGTGCCAGAGCGGCGACGGCGACAGGATCATTCAACGTCCAGGTCATAATCGCGGCAACATGCGTTGTAACCAGCGCCACGACTCTGGATTTCGGATCGCAGGGCGTGCTTTCCGCCAATGTCGATCAGACGAGCACCATAAATGTCACCTGCACCAACACCACGCCCTACAACATCGGGCTCGACAAGGGCCTCAACGGCTCCTCGGTAACCACCCGCCAGATGAAGACAGGCTCCGCAGTCATTAATTATTCGCTGTACAGCAACTCCGGCCGGACCACGAATTGGGGCAATACGGTCGGCACCGACACGATCGCGGCCACCGGCAACGGCTCGGCGCAGGCCTACACGGTTTATGGCCGCATCCCGCCGCAAACGAGCCCGGCCCCGGGGACCTATACGGATACAATCACGATCACGGTTACCTACTGAAAGGACTCTGTCTTGCATCATCTGAAATTGTCGCAACTCGTTTTGCTGTTCTGCTGTTTCGCCGCTGGCAGCGCTTGCGCCGCATCGTTGCAAGTCGCTCCTATCCTTCTGGAAGTGACTTCGCCCGGCGCGGCGACAACACTCACGCTCCGCAACACTGGGGCATCGCCCATCGCCACCCAAATCCGGGTCTTCCGCTGGATTCAGGAAGACGGAAAGGAAAGACTCGAGCCAACCGAAGATGTGGTCGCAAGCCCGCCCGCAGCCGAGCTGCGCCCGGGCCAGGATTATGTCGTTCGCGTCGTGCGTCTGACAAAAAGCCCAGTGGCCGCCGAGGAGGCTTATCGCCTGCTGATCGACGAATTACCGGAGGTGTCGCAGCGCCCGCGCACGGTCAATTTCGTGGTGCGCCACGCGCTTCCGTTGTTTTTCGACGCGCCGGGCAGTTCCGCGCCACAATCGGCTTGGCGCGTGACGCAAAAGGGACACACCGTCTCGCTCACCGCCACCAATGCGGGCGACCGGCGGATTCGTCTCGCCTCTATCAAAATCGGCGATGGCGCGGGAAAGAACATCTCCTTTGGGCCGGGGCTCGCGGGCTATGCGCTGGGGCGTTCAACTATGAGCTGGACGGCCGTTTCAAAGCCGGGATTCCAGCCGGGCGCCAAGGTCACCATCACCGGGCAGACGGAAGAAGGTCCTTTCGATGCACAAGTGGCGGTGCAATCGGCGCCGTAAGGTTTGGAGGGCGATGGCAATTGTTGTGATCTTGCTGGGCACCGCCGCCTCGCCTGGGCTTGCCGCAGCCGAAGGTCTCCTACAGTTGGAAGTGCTCATCAATGGCAGACCGGCCGGCCTCATCGGTTCGTTTCGGCAAAACGCGCATGGGGAGCTGAGCGGGAAGCGCAAGGAGCTGGAGGAGCTGCATTTGAGGGTGCCGGACAGCTATGGGCCAGAAGACGAGGTCTCTCTTGCCAGTCTGCCGGGCGTTTCCTACCACTACGACGAAGCCAGGCAGACGGTTGATTTTACTGTCGGCGACGCAGGCCGCTTACCGCAAGCTTAAGATCTGCGCTGCATTACAAAACCCTTTCCCGTTACCCCGCCCGCAACGGGCCTGGTATTTAACCTACTCCTTTTCCGCCGCAGC
>CAYWHF010000062.1:0-9597 GCA_964457695.1 uncultured Methylocapsa sp. | reverse complement strand
GCCGGCATCGACGTCGGCCGCACGACCGTTACCGGCGGCGGCATCGGCGGCCTCTACGCGACCATCAGCAATTTCACTTCGGCCAGCGACGTGCTGGTGCTGGGCGTGTTCGGCACAGGCTTGGGAACGCATGTGCGCAACAATGACGGAACGACGGCGAACATCAGCGGCCCCGGCGTCGGGTTCAACGGCCAATACATCAATGGGGGCTTCTCGAATGAGACCACTGTCACGGTCAATTTCCTCGACCTGAGTACGTCAATCGCGGGCTTCACGGGCCTCGGCCTGACCAATGTGTCGGTGAGCGACAATCTGAACTACAAGATTGAGTTCACTCAGGGGTGGGTCGAGCCGACGATCGGAGCGAGCTATACTGACGCGAGCTGGAACGGCACCGCGGCGGCATTGGGTTTCACCCATGGCAACGACGTCCGCGTGCAAGGTGGCTTTCGCCTCGGCTCGAGCTGGGATTGGAACGGCGTTCGCGTCGATCCCGTGATCGGTCTCTTCGCCTACAGCGACGTGCTCATCGAAGGCGGAACGCTGGCCACTGTGGTAGGCGTGCCAACGGCTCCGGACGACGAAGGCAAAGTATTCATACAAGCCACCAGCAAGCTCGGCTTCGATTGGGGACACGGCTGGTCCTCCTATATCGAGGGCGAGATCCGCGGCCGCAACAGCGTTTTTGGCGCAGCCTTAAGGGGCAACCTTACCTATACGTTCGGAGTTGCGGAGGCCGCGCCGGTCGTCGCGAAGTACTGAGCCCAGCAGCTGGGCTCGGCAAACTTGCGTCTAACTGTTTTGCCGCGTCTGCTCGGGCTTCATCGCGCAACGCCAGAACGGCGCAACCTTACATCGGAAATGCTTTTGGGTAATCGGCGGGGCCGCGATGGGCGCAACCGGCGCCCGACTCGCATTGCACCAAAAATTCGATCGATCTTACAAACGAATGATGCGGCCGCTGTCTTCCGGCTTGTAAGGTTTTCGGTCCCGACCTTACCAAAATGTTTCACGTGAAACATTTCTAGAATCATTCTAAACATTTTTTCTTTTGCGGCCAAGTGCGATTGCGCTGCCAAAGGTACGGATCTGTTGGCGGTCAGAAGAGCCGCTCGATGAAGCCGGCCCGGCGGTTTATTTCGGAGAACTTGAACTTTTCCCTATTTTCTATACCCCGTGGCCGTTACGAAGATCATGAAGGAAGACCGATGAGCTGCCACAGGCGGCCGGCGCTCAAAGGCCCTACGGCGCCAAAATCAGTGCCGTTTGCGTCCTTTTCCAATCGCGCAGTTGGCGGCAAGAAAACCAAGTCGAATCCATGAGCAATCCAAACGCAGACGCCTACGCGCAAATGCCGCTTGCCTGGAAGCGGGTTGTCGTCAAACTTTCGGGCGAAGCCTTGATGGGCGCGCTGAGCCATGGCCTTGACCACGATGTGCTGGCGGCGATCGCGGCCGATCTGAAGGCTGTGGCGGCGCGCGGCGTGGAGGTTGCGGTCGTCGTCGGCGGCGGAAATTTTTTCCGCGGCATCGAAGGCGCTGATAAAGGCATTGAACGAGCCAGAGCCGATTCGATCGGCATGCTCGCAACGGTCATGAACGCGCTCGCGCTCGAATACGCGATCGAAAAACAGGGCCAGCCGGCGCGAACCATGTCAGCCTTGCCGATGCCGGCGCTTTGCGAGGATTATTCGCGCCAGGCGGCATTGCATCATCTCGGCAAGGGCCGGACCGTGATCCTCGGCGGCGGGACCGGCAATCCGTTCTTTACGACCGACACCGGGGCGGTGTTACGTGGCGCCGAGCTTTCCTGCAACCTCATCATGAAGGCAACGAAGGTTGACGGGGTCTATTCGGCGGATCCGAACCGCGACCCACAGGCAATCCGCTATGACCGGTTAACGCATGACGAGGCCATCGCAAAGAATCTTGCGGTCATGGATACGGCCGCCTTCGCCCTTGCGCGCGAAAACGGAATTCCCATAATCGTCTTTTCAATTAAGGAAAAAGGCGCGATCCTTTCTGCGCTCGAAGGAAGAGGCAACGCCACTCTGGTCTTGCCTTAATGCCCAAGAGGGCATGGGTCGGGCAAGACAAGCTTAAGTAGTGCGCGGGAGGAAACGCAAAAGGGTAGAAAAATGGCCGAGGAATTTGACATCTCCGATCTGAGGCGCCGGATGCAAGGCGCGTTAGCAACTTTGAAGCAAGAATTGCGCGGTCTGCGCACCGGCCGAGCCTCGGCAAGCTTGGTCGAGCCCGTGCATGTCGAAGCTTATGGGCAATCCATGCCGATGAACCAACTGGCCACAATCAGCGTGCCGGAACCGCGGATGCTTTCGATTCAGGTCTGGGACAAGGCCATGGTCGGTGCCGTCGACAAAGCGATCCGCAATTCCAATTTGGGGCTCTCGCCGATTGTCGAAGGTCAGGTGTTGCGAATCCGGATTCCAGAACTGAATGAGCAGAGGCGTAAGGAAATGGCGAAGGTCGCGCATAAATACGCCGAGGAGGCGCGCGTCGCAGTCCGCCATGTTCGCCGCGACGGAATAGATACGCTGAAGAAGCTCCTCAAGGACAAATCCTTCGGCGAAGACGAGGAGAAACGCCACGAACATGAAATCCAGAAGGTGACCGACGAATTTGTCGCCGAGATCGATTCCGCGCTAAGCGCAAAGGAATCTGAAATCATGCAAGTCTAACTTGCCGCAATCTGTTCCAACGACGTTCGGCTTGTTCATTAAACCTGCTGGCTGATCGAGATTATTGCTGACGGGCGGCGCAATTCTGTTATTACGGGTCTGCAAGACGAATGGGTGGCAGTTCGGGCGGCTCTGTAATCTTGCACCGGTTGAAGGAATTGCAGGGACAATGCCAGAGGCGGCTGATGGCCAGCAAATGACGATGCCAGTCACGGCAACGGGTGAAACAGTGCATTCCGTACGACAGCGCCAGGCGCGCGCGCCCATCCATGTTGGCGTTATCATGGACGGTAACGGGCGCTGGGCGGCGCGCCAGGGGTTGCCGCGGGCCGAGGGACACCGGCGCGGCGTGCAGGCGCTTCGCGACACCGTCCGCGCCGCGATCGATTTTGGGCTCGGCTATCTCACGGTCTACAGCTTCTCCCAAGAGAACTGGAGCCGGCCGGTTGAAGAGGTCGCCGATTTGATAGGGCTTCTTAAGCGCTTTATCCGCAATGATCTCAATGAATTGCAGGATGCGGGCGTGAAGGTCAAAGTCATCGGCGCAAGGAGCAATTTGAAAGCCGACATTTTGGCCCTCTTAGAGGAAGCAGAGGAACGCACGCGGGACAACACAAGGCTCAACTTGGTCGTTGCCTTCAACTATGGTAGCCGGCAGGAGATCGCGGCGGCGGCAAGGATTTTGGCCCAAGAGGTGGCGGAGGGGCTAATTGAACCATCGGACATTGACGAGACGTTGTTTGCGAGCCGGCTCGATACGGCCGGGATCCCCGATCCGGATCTCATCATCCGCACCTCCGGCGAGCAGAGGCTTTCCAATTTCATGCTCTGGCAAGCGGCCTATACCGAGCTGGTTTTCTTGCCGATGCATTGGCCGGACTTCAACCGCCAGGCTTTTGCGGCGGCGCTGAAAGAATTCGCGGCGCGCGAAAGGCGTTTTGGCGGCGTGACGCGCCACCATGATTCGAAAACTTACTGACAGGTATCGGCAAGTGACGATTTGTGCCCGCAGTCGATGCCGGTTACATGCTGACTCGTGCGCCGGGCGTGCCGGCCAATGACCCTCGGGGATTAGTTTATTGAGGCGGCGCGGCTTGGCAGACCTCCTTCCGCGGCTCCTTTCGGCCATTGTTTTGATGTCGGCAGCCTTCGTCTCGCTATGGCTGAGCGGCATCGTTTTCGTTCTGATTTGGGCCTGTGCCGCGGTGGCGGTCGGCCTTGAATGGCAGAGGCTGATAGCAGCGGAGCGCCCTCTTTTGCGCTGCCTTCTCGCTGCTCTCGGTCTTGCGGCCGGCGCGCTCTTATCGGCCGAAGCCAGGATTTTGTCCGCCTTCCTGACCCTCGGGTTGAGCGGCGTTGCCGTAGCTCTACTTGCTGGCAGAGGCCGGAGGATTTGGGCTATTTGCGGAATAGCCTATGCAGCGACGCTGATCATATCGCTTGGCGCGCTGCATCTTTCGGGAGACTATGGCACACGCGCGATCATCTGGCTTTTTGCGGTCGTCTGGGGCACCGATGTTTTTGCTTATTTCGGCGGCCGGCTGATTGGCGGCCCCAAACTCTGGCCGAGGGTCTCACCGTCCAAGACTTGGTCGGGTACTTTTTGCGGCGTTTTCGCCGGTGCGTTTCTTGGCTCGGCGATCGGCGGCCATGGCCTCGGCGCGAGCGTGCAAGCACCCCTTTTCGCGCTTGGCCTTGCCACTGCTGCCGTCTCGCAAGCGGGCGATATTTTGGAATCCTGGGTCAAGCGGCGTTTTGGCGCGAAGGATTCGAGCCGCCTCATTCCTGGGCATGGCGGCTTTATGGACCGGCTCGACGGTTTTATTGCCGCCGCCGGTTTCGCGGCCACCGTAGGCGCCGCGCGGGAAGGCCATTCCATCGCGGCAGGACTTTTCGTGTGGAAATAACGGGAAAAGAACGGGAGGAAGATTCGAGGACAAACATCTTGCTCTAGTCGCGCTTGGCACTCGGCCTGGTATTTCTCTCACCCATGGTCTTTCGCCAGCCGCGCAAAATGCACGGAATATTAAGAAGCATCTGCCCGAGGGCGTAACCAACCGGCATGATCCAAATTGCCGCTGCGATTTTCAAAGCCGTTTGAAAGAGGGTATCGCCCGAGGAGAGGGATACGATCAAAACAACTGGGATCACCAGACCAATCGCAGGAACGAGTACGAAGACCTTGAAAAATTGTCCAAGGAGCCAGCCTGACGATAAAGACAACATCGCGAGGTTGATCATCGCGTTGCCATTGCTTCCCTAAGTCAAAAAGTCTTGACGCGCTGCGGGAAGGTGCGTCAGCGCACGATCTAATTGAGGAGGCAAACGCGGTTTTGACTCGCCTAAGCTTTGCCGAGTGACCGTGTGCCTCCGGTCTTACCTCCGGACGACTATCGGCTGCTCACAACGCGCATAATGCAGTTAAACTTAGTTGTAACTAAGGCGCAAGGAGAAATTGTTGCAGTTAACGCGAAGTTACCGTTGCTGCGTTGCAACAACTGGCGAAGTTGTCCCAGAGCACTTGCCCCTTCTTATTCGGCGTACCGGCGCCATAACAACATATGAAATCGGAATAGCGACGTAGCCGATTTGCAAACTCGTAATGATCAGGGCGAATTCCACGGCGGGGCGCAGCAGCCCCTGCTGAAAATAAAACGCTCTTCCAAGAACGGCGGCGAGAACAAGCGCAATTGCCGGAACAAGGATAAAAACGTTGTAAAATCTAGCCAGAACTGCCCCAACCAAAACGGCTCCTATGATGGATATGGCCACAGAGTGTCTCCTCAATGCCTGAGCCGGTTTTACGGCAACAACAAACAAATTCGCGCAGAATCTATCTTTCAGATAAGATTTAATTTCCAAGCACGGTTGCGCTTTCCCAGCGAAATCACCGAGATTTGGTCGCAAATAGAACTGTAATTCTGCAAAGTAAATGGCACCGGGCTAGATCCTATTCAATTTGATCTATTGAGCGTTATTTCCGCAGAAAGGTAAAATAGACGGGCTTTCGGCAACTGCGTAAGGCCTTGGCTTCGTATCTGCTGGGGCTCCATCCCTCCCAAGCGGCGCGCCAGTCCGCCGCGCAGGAAGGGTTCCAGCTGAAATTCCCAGCACGTAAGACTTGCGCCAAGGTCCACCCGGCGTTGCTATCGCAATCGGTCGCAAAGCGTAGCTCGGCGCCGGGGCGCATCACGCGCGCGAGCCTCTCCAGCGTTTCGCCGGACAGGAACCGGCGCTCGCGATGGCGGCGCTTCGGCCAAGGATCGGGATAAAGCACATAAGCGCCATCCAGGGACCCCGGCGGCAGGGCTTCGATCACAACCCGGGCGTCACCATTATAGAGGCGCACATTGTGGAGCTGATCCGCTTCGATATGAGCCAAGGCTTTCGCAATACCGTTCACAAAGAATTCGCAGCCGATGTAGCCAGCGCCGGGATGCGCCTTGGCCTCGGCGGCCAAATGTTCGCCGCCGCCAAAACCGATTTCGAGCCACAGCGCCGAAGGCCGATCCGGAAACAGAGCAGTGGTGTCGGCAATGGGCTGTGAGACGTCAAGGGAAAGACGCGGCAGGACGGTACGCAATAAAAAGATACGCCCCGCGCTGAGCCTCCTGCCTTGCCGCCTCCCATGCAATGCCGGCGGAAATTTTTGGCCTTCCCCCGGCCGATCACAGCGCGTTTCCGACAATCAGGACCTTCCAGCCAACCCTTCGGCATCAGAAGCGATCGAGATCCCATTCAGCCGCAAAGAGCCTTAAGCTCCTCGGCCAAATCGAGCTTTTCCCAAGAAAACCCGCCTTCGGCATCTGGGGTTCGGCCAAAATGGCCATAGGCGGCAGTGCGCGCATAGATCGGCCTATTCAGTTTAAGATGCTCCCGGATTCCGCGCGGCGATAGACGCATCAATTCGAACAGAGTGGCCTCGAGCTTGCCCTCCGCGACTTGGCCCGTGCCGTGGGTATCGACATAGATCGACAGCGGCTCGGCGACGCCGATGGCATAAGACAGCTGGATCGTACAGCGGTCGGCGAGACCTGCCGCAACGACATTCTTGGCAAGATAGCGTGCCGCATAGGCGGCCGAGCGATCGACCTTTGTCGGGTCCTTGCCGGAAAATGCGCCGCCGCCGTGCGGCGCGGCGCCGCCGTAGGTATCGACGATAATCTTGCGCCCGGTCAAGCCGCAATCTCCATCGGGTCCCCCAATCACGAATTTGCCTGTCGGATTGACATGCCATGCCGTATCGGGGGTGATCCATCCCTCGGGCAGGGTTTTGCGGATATAGGGCTCGACAATCTCACGTACCCCCTGTGAGCTCAGCGTCTCGTCGAGGTGCTGCGTCGACAAAACGATCGCCGACACGCCCACCGGCTGTCCGCGCGCGTATTTCACAGTCACTTGCGACTTGGCGTCCGGACCGAGTTTGCTGGCATCGCCCGAATTCGCCTTGCGGGCAAAGGCGAGTTCCTCGAGGATTTTGTGGGCGTAGTAGATTGGCGCTGGCATGAGCTCGGGCGTTTCGCGGCACGCATAACCAAACATGATGCCTTGGTCGCCCGCCCCTTCATCCTTGTTGCCGCTAGCATCAACCCCTTGGGCAATATCCGCCGACTGGGCATGAAGCAGGACTTCGACTTTCGCATCGCGCCAGTGGAATCCCTCTTGCTCATAACCGATGTTCTTGATTGCGCCGCGCGCCGCCGCGTCGATTGCTTCCGGCCCTACAGCCGCGCCGCGTACTTCGCCTGCGATAATCACGCGGTTGGTCGTCGCCAGGGTCTCGCAAGCAACCCGGATATGCGAAGGATCTAAACCGGCCCTCGCCCCCTCGCGAAAGAAGAGGTCGACGATCTCATCGGAGATCCGGTCGCACACCTTGTCCGGATGGCCTTCCGCTACCGATTCGCTCGTAAAAAAATAATCTTCGCGGGCCAAGATTTGTCTCCTTGGAATGATCGTCGTCGATGCATTTGACCGGGCGGGTTCGTCTCGTTTTGTCAACTGTTGCGTTCGTTCGAGCGAACGCCACAGGCTCACTCGGAGGAGTCAACACTGTTGGGGGTCGAAAGCGCGTCTGTGTCGTCGCCTGCGAGCGAGCACACCAGATCGACAATGCGCTTGCGAATTTTTGGATCGTGAATTCGCGCGAAGGCGATGTTGAGATGCAGTCCTTCCGCGGTCGACAAGAAATCCGCGATATAATCGGTCTTGGAATCTTCCGCAACACCCGCGAACCCGGGTTCTGGACTCGGCATTGGCTCGAACGACGGCGCACCTTCAAAAAAATAGGCAGGAGGGACATCGAGGGTTCGCGAAATCTGCTGCAGTCTGCTCGCGCCAATGCGGTTAATGCCCTTTTCATATTTTTGAACCTGCTGAAATGTCAAGCCCAAGGCATCGCCCAACTTTTCCTGGCTCATGCCAAGCATCACCCGCCGCATCCTAACGCGGCTGCCAACATGCCGATCGATGGGGTTTGGGGATTTTTTCACCGATCCGCTTCCAATCGCCACCCTTCCGTCGCGGCGATTGGCATGCCGGTATGCCGGAACAATTTGGTAGCGTTGGGACAATTTATAGCGCAAAAGTGGCCGAACGCATAACAGCGGGCCGGATTTTTCCAGGTAAAGCGAATGACCGTTTCGTTTCGGGACGCCGGCAGCAGGACGCCGCCGCCGGCGAGCCGAGTTGTAAGTTAAACCTTTTTGGGGCAATGAGTAGAACCAGCTTTGCGTCCAAACGCCCGGCAATACAAAGGCTTAAAGCAAGATGACGCGTTGGAGAAAAGTCATCTTGCTCTAGAAATTCAAGCCATGGCTTCAGCCGGCTCTAAGCGTGCAGCAAAGCGGGCCGCTCCATAGTCTCGACGAGCGCCCGGCGGCGGCTGCCGCGCATTTCCCGCAATCGTTCAAGCGTCCTTCCGTCGAAAGTTAGCGTAATCGCCATCACGTCTTTGCCGTTGATGGCCCTTGGCAAGCCAAGCGGCATTGGCTGGAAATGCAGCTGAATCAAAGGGAGAACGCCCATGGGGTCAATCTCAATGATATACTTCGAGATGCCGCATTCGAGGCCCCATTCGACCAAAGCCGTCCCAAGCGCGTTGGCAACCGGATTGGCGAATCGCCCGCCGGCCCGGTGACCCGGCGCCACACAATGGCGCGACATTTCCCAGATGTGCGCGCCAACCGGGCGCTCGACCTCGCAAAGCTCAGGCATAATTTCGGAAAGCACGTGAGGAAAGGTGGAAGGTAACAGCCGCTGATAACCAAGGACTTTCCCACCCTCGATATAAAGCATGTTTACAGCATGTTTGGTATCGAATTGATCGATCTCGCGGCCATCCGGCTTCCTGAGATTTTCCCAGCCCATTTCCTCGACAAATACTTTGTGACGTAAGCGATAAGCTTGATCCATCTCATCTTGATAGAAATGCTCATTTTCAGGGGTTACAACGTGAATCATTGACATCCTCCAGGTTACAGTCCGGAAGATGCGGCACTTGCCTTGCTCCAGGGCATCTTCCGTTCGTAACGCCAAAATGTCCGATCACCGGGGTTCGGGGTAGTACGGACTCGCGTACTTCGACCAATAAAATGCCAACTGCGGAGCCAACCATGGCCAAACTCCATATTTCCTTTGTCTGCCAAAGTTGCGGTGCAACAAGCCAGCGCTGGCAAGGCCGCTGCGATTCGTGCGGAGGGTGGAATACGATTGCCGAGGAAAGCGCGGCGCCGCGGATAGGCGCGCGAAAAGGCCGCGTTTTTGGCCTCTCGAGCCTCAAAGCATCCGGCGAGCCTGTCCCGCCGCGCCGCACAACAGGGATCGGCGAATTCGACAGGGTAGCTGGCGGCGGTTTCGTTCCAGGCTCTGTCCTATTGCTTGGCGGCGAGCCGGGCATT
>CAYWHF010000061.1:778-9663 GCA_964457695.1 uncultured Methylocapsa sp. | reverse complement strand
GCCTGAGACTGTGTCCGACTCATGGCCTGCGCCGGCGTTCAATTGCGGCTCCCTTTCGCCGCTTTCAGGGTCATCCGCGGCCTGGTCTTCATCCTGAGCATGATCGAGACTGCCCTGGTCGATCACTTCGAGCGCGGCGAGCAATTTATGGACGGCAACCGCGAATGCCCGCTGATTCTCGATCTCTGAATGAAGATCATCAAGTTCACCGCCGGCACGTTCCTCGATCCAAGGGCGCCATAATTCGACAATTTTTTGCCCATTCTTCGGGGGCTTCAGTCCGGTCAGCCGCTCGCGCACAATCATCGCCAGCGCATCTTCGAGCGGAGCTTCGGCGCGAATTGCAATTTCAGCATAGCGCGCGCGCAGAAAACGATCGTCGAGCATTGCATCGAGATTGCCGGCGACACCTTGCATCCGGCGCGCGCCTATTGCTTCGATGCGCGCCTGCTCGACGGCATCGAATACAACACGCGCCGATGGCGCCTGCGGGCTCAGGCGCCGGTGTACGTCTTTGTTGTGGCATGCGAGCCGCAACGCGGTCGAATCGGCGTGGCCGCGCAAAATTGCGGCTTCCCTCGCGTCGAGCTTCCGCGAGGGCTCAGGAAGTCTCACTTTGGCACTCGCTCCCGTCCAAATGAGGCTTGGCTGTTCGGGGCCGAAAGCAACCTCGATCCCCGGCATCCTTGCAAGCGCACGCATACATCCGCCGATGGCCCGCTTGAAAGGCTCCTTTAGGCCGTGCGACTTGAATTGCGGCTTCTGATTCGATGGCATTGTGACGGCGACTGTTACAGCTCTCGAAAATGGACTCGTCGGGTGAGCGATGGATTATTCAGAACTGAGCCGCTGCTCGAACGGAAATATCCTACCGGCTGTCTTTGATTGCTCGCGCGCCGTCAATTGCCTTGTTGGCGAGTCCGCTGCTGGCGCAACGCAATCAGGCAATGATATCGGGCGTGAGCTGGTCCTCGAGATATGCCAGCCGGTCGCGCAGGACAAGTTTTCTCTTCTTCAGCCTCTGAATTTGCAACCGGTCGCCGGTGCCGAGTTGGAGCAACGCCTCTATCGCGGCATCAAGATCACGATGCTCTTGCCGCAGGCGCTCAAACTCCGTTTGCAGGTGAGCGCGATCTTCCTTGCTCAATTTTTCCGTCATGCCCAGCCATATCTCCGGACCAACCGATTCTCGAAGGTCTATACTAGCGCAAAGGGTGAACAGGCCAAACAACAGGGTGCTGCAAATGCGCGCTTTCGCGAAGCCAGCCACTGTTCGCAAAACTCAAGTCTAAGCTAATTTGCCTCATTTACGGATTCGTCATTGCTCGTTTTCGTTACACGCCATCTGTGTTACGGCCAGGATGAAGGTCGCACTCTTCCAGGCTGTTAACGATCTTTCAAAACGTCAAAAATTTGATCGCAATACCCACCGAAGCAGCTTCGCGAATGAAGCATCTTATGGCACACTTAGCGAATGTAAGTGGTTCGGAAAAAGGGAGTTCTGCATGTCACGCGAAACTCATTTGGCCGCGCTCGCGCAACGTCATGAAGCGCTCGACAAGGAATTAGAAAGGGAATTGCTGTATCCCGCCAGGGATGAGTTGAAATTGTCCGAGCTAAAACGGCGAAAGCTGCAACTCAAGGATGAAATTGCTAGGTTGCAATACGACCGCAGTTTGCTCGGTACACAATGAATTTCAAGGCTAATTGACTGCAAAGGTCCGGCTGATCTGCCCGCTGACAGACGCGCCCCTGCGATGGGCGCGGAGCTGGTCGGCCGTGAAAAATCTGCTTTTCTTGCAGCCAGCGGTTCGAGTTGAGTTGAAGCGAGCTGCCAGTAGCAGGCGCAAGAAAAGCAGATTATTCACGGCCGGCTATTCTATTCCGCATCGGCACCGGCGATCAATCGCCTGCCTTTCACGATCCGGGAGGCCGGTACCACTATGCCGGCATACCGGCGGAGACGTCCACGTATTCGAAGCTCGGGCCGACTGTGATACCGCCACCGGTCCCGGCGTCCGTCTCCATGAGCGATACGGCGAAAACGCGGAGGTCGTACATCATCCCGATAGCGGCGTTGAGCCGCTCCGGATGGCCGTTGAAGGTCTCGTGCAGCGAGTTCAACAGTGTCGAGTAGCTGTAGGCGAAGCGCTCGATGCGGGTCCGCGCCTGAGTCCCTTTGGGGAAATCGGCGATCTTGCAGTTGGCCTTCAGGGGCCAGACACCCGCCGGGTCGAAGAGTACGGCCTCGCCTGCGTAGGCAAAACCGGTCGGCGTACGAACTATGCGGCGTCCGTTCGTGATTTCGCCAAACTTATAGTAGTGCGCCGGGTCGTGCCCGGACTGGAACGGTGACGTGGAGGTGCCCTCGCCTTCCGTCTTGATGATCTCGATGGCCTTGCATGCGCTCTCCCAACCGGTGATGGGGAAAAGCTTGGATGGCGGAAACCAGTGATGGTTGATCACCTGCGGGGGAGCGGTCTTCTTCACGAAGATCGACGGCCCCAGCTCCAGAATCTGTTTCTGGATAGCATCGTAGAACTGGCCAATGGTGGCGTACATGGGCTGCGCGGCTGCGGCGGCGAGCATCGGCGGCGGCTGGATATGGATCGGATCCTCCGGCTCCTTGATCGCCATAAAGGTGTTGTGGACGAGCGGAATCGAAAAAGCCTCGATGCCCACGATCAGGTCGCCGATGCTCATCGGCAGTGGTCCGGGGTAGTCCGGCACGAAGCCCTTCTTGTTGATCTCGGGCGTACCGCCGATCGCGATGAGGATGTTGGCCGCGATCGTCATGTGCAGCATCTCTTCGACCGCGATGGAGCGGATGAGTGCCGCGATAGTATGATTGACACCGGGCTTGAGCGAGAACATCCCGGTGAGGTAGGGCGGAATGGTGCTGTGCTCCAGCTTGACGGCCGCCTGGAGGTACCGGTGCAGTTCGCGGGCCGAGCGGATTCCAGCGAGGACCTGCGGGTCGAGCTTGATCATTCGGGAGAGCCGTTCTTGCCGAACGGAGCGATCCTGCCGCGCTTCTCCAGGTTGAGGAGGACTGCGGTCTTGCCCGCGGTCTGCTCGGGAAGCAATTCAGGGAGCGAGGCCGCGGCCGCTTCGTCCACGGCGGCAGGAGGCGTCACCGCAGGCGATTGCGACGGCGTGCCTAGCGGTGGAAGCCCGTCCGCGCCTCGCGTGCCGAGCCATTTGAGGATGGTGGCGCGATCGCCGGCGCCGAGATCGCGCGTTACGGGCATGTGGTTGGGATCTTCCATCGGCACTGAAAAGGCGAGCGCCAGGATGCGGATGCGTTGCACCACGTCGTGATAATCGCCCAGGTTCACCACGTAGCGTCCCATGATGGGGTAAAGGTTGCCGTATTGTGTGAAGAGCTGCTGAATGTCGCGATACCAGGTGGGCGTCTCGGGCACCTCTTTCTGGCTGAAGGCGAGGATGCTGATATAGTTCATCGGATTGGAGACGTAGCCCGCAGGCTGCGACGCCAACTGGTATCCGATGCCGTAGAGCTGGCTATTGAGATACCCGCGCGGCGTGCCGGGGCCTTCGGGAGAGGCGGCGATCGCAGCCGTCGCATAGGCGTTGGCGTCGGCCGTGACGCTGGCGGGCCACTGGACGGCATCGGGCGGCGTCGCGATATCCGGGATAGCCGCGGTCGGGCGCGTCACGGGCGAGACAGTGGCGCCGCCACCGGAGCCGCCCATGAAGCCCTGGGTAGCGCTCAAGCTGATCGCGGCATTCGGAATCGGCACACCAAGCGGTCGGCGTAGAACTCGATCTGCTGCGTCTGGCCGGGATCGATGCGATAGACGAAATTGTCGGCACGCACGTATTGGCCGTCGATGGATTCCTGCAGACGCACCGTGTAGCCGCCGCCGGCGGCGGGGGAAACCACCACCAGCGGGTTGGCCGTCATGAGTTGGCGCGCTTTGGCGTTACCCGTGAGGTCGAAGTCAACGACGCCCGCAGTCCCGTCGTACCAGCCGTTGGTAAGGTACGGGACTTCGCCGATGATGACTACCTGATCGGCATTGGCTGCCGCTAGGACCGTGGACGGATTGCTGGTCAGCACGCCGAGGAAGACCTGGCCGATGTTCTGGAGGCCGGTGTCAGCTGTTTCGATGGGGAAGCTGTTGCCGAAATCCGCGGTAACAGTGCTGCCGTCGCGGGAGACCGTCGCCTGCATATTGCCCATCCCGCCGGCCGGCACCGGAAAGTTTCCGGTATAGATGAACTGCCGGCCGCGGACGAATTGTTTGGGCTCGCCGTGGAAGTAGGGGCCGATCGTGCCCACGACGTGGCCCATGGTGTAGCGAGGAATCGTGTTGTCGCGGCTGTAGCCGAAGAGATTGAAGTCGATCGAGAGCTGGTGGTCCTGCGTGACGGATCGCAGGGACTGGAGGAGCGGGAAGCGGGAGATGTCGAACCACTGCACGCTCTCGAGCACCGATTGATAGGCCGCCGCCAGTAGCTGATCCCTAGGCACGCCCTTCTGCTGGCGCAGCCAGAGGTTGATGAACGCGGCGGGTTTAAATTCGCCCTGCACCAGGGTGTTGCCCGCGGCGTCGATCAGCCGGATTTGCATGCCCCAGATCTGCGAGACCATTTGCTGCTGCGGGTCGAGATCGACCAGCTTGCCGGGCGCGCGGCCGGCGGCGTTCTGAACCGTGATGCCGTCGAGAGAGGTCACCGTGCAATCGAGAAAGCGAAAAACGCCGGTGCCTTCCGGATTCCAACTTCCGTTCTGATTAAGCTGCTGATAGTCGGGGACGAACGATGCGTTCTGGTAGAAGCGGACGTCGTTGTTAATGGTCGACACATCGGCCTGAAACCAGCCGCGGAAATGCAGACGAGGTGAATCGAGGTAGCTCATGAGTTAGCCTGCCAAGCATAGGTGATGAATGGAAGATTGACAATATCGAGGGTTCAACATACCCTTGGGTTTAACTAATATTTTTGATTTCAAAGATGTTCTGAACCGGCGGGTTATATGCGCGGAGATGGCGCGCATTGCAGACATGATCTAACATCGCGCTGCATGACAGCACCCGTAGCTCAGCTGGAAAGAGCGCTGCCCTCCGAAGGCAGAGGCCGTGAGTTCGAATCTCGCCGGGTGCGCCACGCGCTATGCTTCTTCACAGCTGACGCAGTCTACTCCCTGCTCCAACCGGCGGTCGCAAAGGCTCGCTGTGGGGCTCAATCGACTCGGGTATCCACGTCTATGGGTAGGCGGCGGGCCGCGTTGCGCCGTAACGATGAAGACAGCCGGCAATGGGCGTGGCTATCGAGGCGGCGCCGCTGTGATTTTGGAACCTGACCAAAAATCGGTCGGTCCGGTCATCCAATTGGTAACACCGCTCCGGCAATCATCCTGGGCATCCGCCTGCCGCCATCTCGAAAAAATTCGGCGCTCTTTTCGGCCATGGCCTTTTCGCGCGCGGCGATCGACGCTACGCATGCTTGAGAAAAATACTTGCATGATAAAAACCGGAATGAGAACATTATTCGAAGCGTTCCAAGTGCCTAAAGCCAGCCGCGGGGACGCACGGGCAGTTGTTGGTTGCGCACCAACTTGCGATATGAGCATTAATCAGAAAGGTAGGATATCGTGGGCAGGCCAGTTTCCATAGTGACATTCGCTCTCGGTTTCCTGACCCTCGCAATCGGGGCGCTGCACGCCGAGGACTGGCCAATGTATGGGCGAAATCTGCGCCATACCTTTAGCAACGAGCGGTCCTCGATCAACCCTTCCAATGTTTCAAGCCTTCAAGCCGCCTGGACTTTTACGGCGGGGGATGTGGTCAGCGCGTCTCCGGCTGTCGTAGACGGAGTCGTTTATGTGGGCTCTTGGGATGGCTACTTCTATGCGTTTGACGCCCATTCGGGCTTGCTGAAATGGAAGTTTCAGGTGGATTGCCAGAACGCGGCCGAGGTTTTGCCTTGGCCGTCTCAGTGCGTGCCGGCCGGGACCACACCGCCATCGCGCCTATCTTCCGATGGCGGCCTTATTACCTCTTCGGCAGCGGTCATCGATCACAAGGTTTACTTTGCCGGCGGAAAGACGCTTTATAGTTTGAACGCCAAGGACGGATCGCTGCGCTGGAAGCTTGTGATCTGCGGCAATCCGGACGATCCGAATTGCGCGACAGACACCGATGACCCCACGAGAATCTTCTCTTCGCCGGCGCTTTTCGGGGGCCTTGTGTTTGTTGGCCATACGGTCGACGGAGATTCCGGTTACCGTGGCGGTTTTGAAGCAATCGATGCCGCGACCGGGAAACTTCGCTGGCGATTTGAGACCGACCCGGGCGGAGGTAATCGCGGGTGCGGCAACGTATGGTCGTCCGCGGCAATCGATGAGAGACTCGGGCTTGTTTACTTCGGCACGGGCGACTGCCATGAAGCGGCGCCGGCCCCTTATCATGAAGCTGTCATCGCGCTCGAGGCGCGAACGGGACAACCGAAATGGGTATTTCGCCGCCCGGCGGACCCCTCGGATATGAATCATTGCGACTTTGATTTCGGTGCCTCGCCCAACATCATCGATCTGGTCAATGGCCGCTTTTTGGGAATCGGCGGCAAGGACGGGACCTATTATCTCATTAATCGCTTGACTGGCGCACTCGACTGGCAAAGGAACGTTGTCTTTGGCGGCTTCCTCGGCGGTTTTTATGGCGGCGCCGCGTTCGATGGCAGCCATATTTTTAGCGCGACCGGCATCGGCGATCTCCAACCCCTCGAGCCGCTCCGGCGCTGCACCTTAGATCCGCGCGATTCAGCCATTCAGGAGCCCAGTATGCATGCGCTGAACGCGCTGGATGGCCGTCTCCTTTGGCAGCAGCCTCAAAACCATAGTTTTGGAGCGACCACCTTAGCGGACGATGTCGTCTTTTCCGGAGTGGTCGGCATTTTTGGATCCGTACTTAACGCTTACGATGCGAGGGACGGAAGACTGCTTGCGGCGCTCCCGATGCCAGGGGCCGTCAATTCTGCCGCAATTCCGGCTGGAAAGATGCTATTCGTTACCTCGGGGAATTCGTTCGACGGCCTGGGCGGCGTCGTCCGCGCATTTACGCTGCCGCCCTAAATTGCCGCCGAACCCGGCGCGCCGCCTCACACGTAAAGCCTGCCGCCTTGCGCCAAAAACTCGGCGCTCTTTTCGGCCATGCCTTTTTCGCGCTCGGCGATCGCTTGCGCTTCCTCCCGCAGATCCTGGGTGATCTTCATCGAGCAGAATTGCGGCCCGCACATCGAACAAAAATGCGCGCTTTTGTGGGCTTCCTTGGGCAGCGTCTCGTCATGAAAGGCCCGGGCCGTGTCCGGATCGAGACCAAGATTGAATTGATCCTGCCAGCGGAAATCGAACCGCGCGCGGGACACTGCGTCGTCCCTGATTTGTGCCGCCGGATGCCCCTTGGCGAGATCGGCCGCATGCGCCGCAATGCGATAGGCGATGACGCCGGTTTTTACGTCGTCGCGGTCCGGCAGGCCAAGATGCTCTTTTGGCGTCACATAGCAGAGCATGGCGCAGCCAAACCAGCCGATCATAGCCGCGCCAATGCCTGAGGTGATATGATCATAGCCCGGTGCAATGTCGGTCGTCAGCGGCCCCAGCGTATAGAAGGGCGCTTCGCCGCATTCATCGAGCTGTTTTTCCATATTGATTTTTATTTTGTGCATGGGGATATGACCTGGCCCTTCGATCATCACCTGGCAGCCTTTTTGCCAGGCGATCTTGGTGAGTTCGCCAAGGGTTTCGAGCTCCGCAAACTGCGCCCGGTCATTCGCATCGGCAATCGAACCGGGACGCAATCCATCGCCGAGGGAAAAGGATACATCATAGGCGCGCATGATGTCGCAGATCTCGTCAAAACGCTCATAAAGAAAACTTTCTTTATGATGGGCAAGACACCAGCGCGCCATGATCGAGCCGCCGCGCGAAACGATGCCTGTCGTGCGCCTCGCAGTGAGCGGAACGTAAGAGAGCCGCACGCCGGCATGGATCGTAAAATAATCGACGCCCTGCTCGGCCTGCTCGATCAGCGTGTCGCGGAAAACTTCCCAGGTGAGTTTGACCGGGTCTCCATCCACTTTTTCGAGCGCCTGATAAATCGGCACGGTGCCGATCGGCACCGGCGAATTGCGGATGATCCAGTCGCGGATATTGTGGATATTGCGCCCGGTCGAAAGGTCCATGACGGTATCGGCGCCCCAACGGATCGCCCAGACCATTTTTTCGACTTCCTCGGCGGCAGAAGAAGTCACCGCCGAATTGCCGATGTTGGCATTGACCTTGACCAAAAAATTGCGGCCGATAATCATCGGCTCGAGTTCCGGGTGATTGATGTTGGCAGGAATGATCGCGCGCCCGCGCGCGATTTCGCCGCGGACGAATTCGGGGGTGACGAAGGAAGGAATCGAAGCCCCAAAACTTTCGCCGTCCGCAAGGCGGGCCTCTGCCTCCTCCGCCATTTTATCGCGGCCGAGATTTTCGCGCGCGGCCACAAAAATCATTTCCTCGGTGATGAGCCCCTCGCGGGCAAATTCATATTGCGTCACAAGGGCGTCATGTTGGCCTTTGCGGGGAGACCTGTTCGCCGGGCAAGGCGGCACCAAATAGCCAGGCGCGACGGTGCCATTTTCTTCCGGCCGCACCGCGCGTCCGGCGTAGCGATCGAACCCATCGCGGCGGGCGAGCCAAGGCTCGCGAATGGTCTCTAGCCCTTTCGAAAGATCAATTGAGGCGCCGTCTTCTGTATAGGGGCCAGACGAATCATAGACTCGGACCGGCGGCTCGCCGGCAGACGGATCGAGCGCGATTTCGCGGAACGGCACGGCGATGGCGGCTGGGGCCTGAAAATGTGTATAGACCC
>CAYWHF010000061.1:0-768 GCA_964457695.1 uncultured Methylocapsa sp. | reverse complement strand
GCTTCGGCCTTGAAGATGCTTATAGACCTTTTTTGCGCCCGGCAGCGGCCCGCATGTCACGGTTTCCGGAACGCGTTGTTGGCTCTTCTCGTGAATATTCATCGCGCCTCTCCGCTTAAAAATTTTCCAGCGAAGCGGGGAGCGGATGCTAAAGCGCCCTGGCTGGGCTTGCCTTGCTTTGCCGGTCCCTGCGCTGGCATTACCCAGATTCAGGTTCTATGGGTTTGATCTCAGCCGCCCCATGGCAGCACCCCTTGGCGGGGCAGAATATAGTCTCCATAGAGACTTCGGGCAAGACGGCGCAAGAAAGCGGTGGCGGATCATGCGTGGATGGCCGCCGGTTCGCTCGGACTTTTGGTACGTGATGGGACGGACGAGGCCGCTTGCTCTCACCTGTCCGGCCAGTTGCCATGGCAGCCGACGATGAAATCCGCGCAGCAAGGCCTGATCAGATTGCCGGGATCGAAGTCCCTTGAGACACTTCAGGTTTGGCTCGTTCCGGCTCAACCGGCCGTCCGTTACATCCATTTGCCCGGTTCGACCGGGAGAGCGTTTCTCCATCCCGGCCTAACGCGTCGCTCCTTGACCACTAACGAATGTGGCAGCTGCCAAGGCGGCTCAGCGAGCCGCCTTGAGCGTCTATTTTCGGCTCACAACGAGCGGAGGAAATCGAGAATGGCCTGCTTGTCAGCTACCGGAAGCCGCTCGAAATTCGCAACGACCCCATTGGCCTCCGAGGCCTGAAAAGGTCCCGATGCCGGCGAGGCA
>CAYWHF010000060.1:0-9665 GCA_964457695.1 uncultured Methylocapsa sp. | reverse complement strand
CGCGCCCGGGAGGGAACGGCTCCAAGGCGCCGGGAGGATCGCAGGCGCCTGCCGCCGCGGCGCCCAATTACGAACAGACCATTTCATGGTCCGGCGGTGCGCCGCCCTCGGCACAAGCGCCGGCACCGACGGAAACGACCGAGTTCACTTCCTTTCTGGCTCCCGGCGAAAAGCCCGATGAGTTAGGCCGGTTGGGATCCTATCGCATCCTCAAAGTCCTTGGCTCCGGCGGCATGGGAAGGCCGGCGGACCGGGTTTTGGTTCAATGTCCACGCTAAACCTCGTTTTTCCTGGGCTGCTGCGGCTTCCGCCCGCTTCGAATCAGCGCAGCGGGCAATTGATCAATCATCAAAGCCGGCCGGTGTCGAGACGATTAGCCGAGCCGGTCGCCGAAAAGATATTGCAGCGCGCGGTCGAGCCTAATATGGGGTGGCGGCAGCAGCGTGCCATCGCTCGCGCGAACAGGGGCGGGGGGAAGAAAACGAACAAAGCGGTAGTCGATTTCATCCGGTTTTACCCGCGGCGCTTCGCAAAACACCGCTTCAGGATCGCTTGGGAGCTCGCCCGGGTAGATCGCCGCCTCCGCGATGCCATCGAAAATTTCGCCGCCAATTCGCTCGCCGTCAAGCGGCGTGCCGACGACGGCTTCAAGAGCAGGCTCGTTTGGTCCGCCAACTTTGGCCTCGCGCGTTGCGCGGATGGCCGCGAGCGCGATCACATCCACTTCTGCGCCGACTTTCTCGGCGCGCGCAATTGCTCGTTTGGTGAGATGGCGCAAAATGGCTTCGAGCCGGTCATGGCTCGTGTGATGCAAATGGTCGGCCTTTGTCGCGGCAAATAGAATCTTGTCGATCTTCGGCCGGAAAAGGGTCGTCAAAACATTGCTTCGCCCGGCGCGGAAGGCGGCAAGAACATCGGTGAGCGCGGTTTCGAGGTCGCGCATTGCGGCTGGGCCTGCGTTTAATGCGGCGAGCGTGTCGATCAGCACGATCTGGCGGTCGAGCCTTGAAAAATGGTCGCGGAAAAAGGGTTTCACGATATAAGTTTTATAAGCTTCGTAGCGCCGCGCCATCATTGCCGCGTGAGACTCGGGAGGATAGATTTCGGCCTCTTCGACGGCAAGCGGCGCGAAGGTGAGGGCAGGGGAGCCTTCCAGATCGCCCGGCATCAGAAAACGGCCAGGCGGCAAGGTGGAAAAATGGTACTCGCCCGCGCGGCAGGCGCGCAGATAGGCGGTAAAGAGCCCGGCCTCTCGGCGCGCTTGTTCTTCGCTCGCGGCGGCGCGGGGATTGGCATTGGCCGCAAGCCTGCGCCATTGCGCCGCAAGCGGTGCTCTCGCGGCGCTTGCCGAGGCAATAAAAGTTTCGCGCGACCATTGCGCATAGGATTTTGCAAGAAGAGGCAGATCAAGCAGCCATTCGCCGGGATAATCGACGATATCGATGGTGAGCGATTGACGTGCCGGCTGCATGCCGCCAGGCTGGTTGAAATAGAGACGCAGGCGCAACTCAGAGATGCGCCGCGTCGATTCCGGCCAATGGCGGGAGCCCGGAGAACCTTTGAGGCCCGCTAGCGCGGCAATGTGGTCCTCGTAGGCAAAGCGCGGCACCGCGTCGTCGGGCTGCGGCTCGAGCGTGCCGCCAATAAGCCGCCCTTCGGCGTGAGCCCGAAACACCGGCAAAGTATTTTTGCGTCCGCGGAGAGCGGGGCTTGCCGCCTTGGTCAGATGTTCGATGAGAGCGGTAATGAAGATCGTTTTGCCTGATCGCGAAAGCCCCGTGACACCGAGGCGAATATGCGGGCCGGTTGACAGCTCAACAAGATTTTTCACCGCTGCGCGGGCTTCGAATATAAGGTCGGAGATGAAGGGCAAGAGTGAAATTCCAGCTCGCTCTAACGTGGGGCCTTGGACCATGTCCTTATCGATAAAACGGGTCAACTCTTCGCTTGCGCAACGCCTGGCGGCCGCCACGCGCGTTGGGGCCCGCCTGTCATTCGCGGCCGGCCTTGGGGCGTTCAAACCGGCACGGCCGATGAATTCATGTGAAAAAAACTACAACGCCTGAGAGAGCGCCCGCAATCGATTCTATGGCTGGGCCGGATCCGGGACCCGAACGACCCGAATTGCGGGAGGGAGCGTATTGAGGTCAACGGTTCTTGATGAATAGGGGCGGCGCGACGCCATTTCTCATGGACTCATTGATTTCCTTTTCTTCCTTTGGGCACATGGTGCCATGATAGATCAGTCAACCCGGATGATGTTTGGAGTTATATTCGGAGTCTTTCCAGGGGCCATTTGGTAATTGAGTGAGCTTGTCATTCCCGTTTGGTAAGAATCGCCCGTTTGGAAGAATCGACTTAATTTTGTGGCTGCCTCATTAGCGGTAGCTGCCGTCGCTTTTTCAGCCCCGCCAGGGATAAGTTTTTCAGGTGGAAAGCCCTCTTTTGCCAAACTCGAGGGGCATTCACAGGAAGCGCAAGAGGCGCCTTTTTACGGGACCCCGCAAGGTAGCGGCATTCGAGCGTATCGCCAACGCCGCCAACGCAAACTGCGTAAGCTGGCTGCACTCCGGCCGCGACGAGGGCAAGGCCAATGGCTAATGGGTTGGTATTTGGACCGTCATACTTACCGTTTCCGTTCTGCCAAGGGTGTTCTCATTCGGTGCAGCCAAGATAACGGATCCGCCTCAAATCGTCTGATTATATGCCCCGACCTCCGGGTTCTCGCGCAAGACTTTGTCGGCGGCGGCAAACATCTCCCGCATGCGCGCGTCAGACACGGGGCTTTCGACGACGACCACAAGTTCGGGCTTGTTCGAGGAGGCGCGAACGAGCCCCCAAGTACCGTCCTCCACCATCACGCGCACGCCATTGACGGTGACGATGTCGCGGATTTTTTGGCCCAACAAGGGTTCGCCCTGCGCCTGCATCGCTTTGAAGCGTCCGGTTACTCTGCCAACGACGGCATATTTTTTCTCGTCGTCGCAATGCGGCGACATGGTGGGCGAGCCCCAGGTTTTGGGGAGCGCCTCGTAAAGCTCGGCCATCGATTTTTGCGGATTGCGGTCGAGCATATCCAAAATATGGATGGCGGCGACAAGGCCGTCGTCATACCCCCGCCCTATCGGCGCGTTGAAAAAATAATGCCCGGATTTTTCAAAGCCCGCGAGCGCGTTCAGCTCGCTCACCCGGCGCTTGATGTAAGAGTGCCCCGTCTTCCAATAATCAGATTTGGCGCCATTGGCGAGAAGCACCGGGTCGGTGGCAAATAGGCCCGTCGATTTGACATCGCACACGAAAGTCGCGCCGGGGTAGAGTTTTGAAAGGTCGCGCGCGAGCATGACCCCGATCTTGTCGGCAAAAATCTCGTTGCCCCTATTGTCGACGACGCCGCAGCGATCGCCGTCGCCATCAAAGCCAAGCGCGATATCGGCTTGCGATTCCCGCACCTTGTCCGCCATGGCATGGAGCATATGAAGGTCTTCGGTGTTTGGATTGTAATGCGGGAAGGTGAAATCAAGGTCGGTGTCGAGCGGCACGACTTCGCAGCCAAGCATTTCCAACACTTTTGGCGCGAAGGCGCCCGCAGTTCCATTGCCGCAGGCCGCAACGACTTTCAGCTTGCGCTTAATCTTCGGCCGGTTCGTGAGATCATCGACATAGCGATCGGCAAAATTTTCAACGAACTGGTAAGAGCCGCCCTCGCCATAACGGAATTTGCCTTGCAAGACGATGTCTTTCAGACGGCCCATCTCGTCGGCGCCAAAAGTCAATGGCCGTCTCGAGCCCATTTTCACGCCGGTCCAGCCATTGTCGTTGTGCGAGGCGGTCACCATGGCGACCGCCGCAATGTCGAGGTCGAACTGGGCGAAATAGGCCATCGGGGTCAGCGCAAGCCCGATGTCGTGAACTTTTATTCCCGCCGCCATGAGGCCGGTGGTCAGCGCATATTTGATCGACGCCGAATAGGAGCGGAAATCATGTCCCGTCACAACCTCCGGCGAAACGCCCATGTCATGGAGGAGCGTGCCAAGTCCAAGCCCCAGTGCCTGGACGCCCATGAGATTGATTTCCGTTTCAAAAAGCCAGCGCGCGTCATATTCGCGAAAGCCGGTCGCTTTCACCATCGGCGCGCTTTCATAGGCATAGGTATTGATCTTGAGTTGCGAGGCGGGCGTCGGAAACATGGATGATACTTGCGTTTAAAGAGCTGACCGGCGGAATTCCGCCGGTCTCACAACGCTGTTAAGCAACGCGCCGGTCCTGCGCCAGCCTAATGCTGCTTGGCGATGATCTTATCCTTAATTCCGTCATAGACCGCTTGCGGAACGATATTCTTCTGCACCAGCTCGTCCTTGCCTTTGTAGGGACGGTTCTTGACAATTGCCGTGGCCCTCACATCTCCGACGCCTTTGAGAGAACGAAGCTGTTCCTCGCTCGCCGTATTGATGTCGATGAGATTTGCCGGCGCGGCTTTTGGCGCGGGCTTTGGCTTGGTTGGTTTTGCCGCCGGCGCGGGGGCAGCTTTTTCCGGCGCTGCGGGCTGAACCGCCTGCGAGAAGCAAGGCGTCACAAATGCGGCGCCCGCGATCAGGCAGAGAGCAAAAATTGCGTTCCTTTGGGCATACATAGCGTTTCCTTTCTAGTTCGGCCTGAGCAGGCTTGCCGTTCTTGGCACGAAATATAAGGCAACTCCGGATCTCGGAGTGTCAATGGTGCCGAGCGCGCTCGCCAACAGAAAATTGCGGAATCCCTGAACGCGCGCGACGTTTTTCTGCGTGTCCGAATATGCTAAATGGCGGTCGCCTGTCAGCGGCGTCACTGTGCCACGGCTTGCATGTCAGTGTGCTGCGCGAGAAAACGCTCGGCCTCCATCGCGGCCATGCAGCCAAGCCCCGCCGCGGTCACGGCCTGCCGGTAGATATCATCTGCAACGTCGCCCGCGGCAAATACACCGGGCACGCTCGTTGCCGTCGAGAAAGGCGCGGTCTTTATATAGCCATTTGGTTTGATTACGAGCTGACCTTCAAAAACGCCGGATGCCGGCTCATGCCCTATTGCGACGAAAACGCCTTCCACCTCGACCTTGCGCAGGCCGCCGGTTTTAACGTTTTTCAAACGAACGCCGGTAACGCCCAAGGGATCGCCACCACCCAAAATCTCGTCGGCGACATGGTTATAGATCACCTCGACGTTTCCGCGGTTAAAAAGCCGCTCCTGAAGGATGCGCTCGGCCCGGAACATTTCCCGCCGGTGGACAACAAAAACCTTTGAGGCGATGTGGCTGAGATACAAGGCCTCCTCGACCGCCGTATTGCCGCCGCCGACAACGGCGACCGGCTTGCCGCGAAAGAAGAATCCGTCGCAGGTCGCGCAGGCCGAGACGCCATAACCCTTAAACTTCGCCTCCGACTCAAGCCCAAGCCATTTTGCTTTGGCACCCGTTGCGATAATCAGCGCATCGCAGCTATAGCTCGCGCCGTTATCGCCTTGGAGTCGGAACGGGCGCTTGTTAAGCTCGGCCCCAACAACATGATCGGCGATCATTAGGGTCCCCACATTTTCGGCCTGGAGCCGCATCTGCTCCATGAGCCAAGGCCCCTGAACCGGCGCTGCAAAACCAGGAAAATTCTCGACGTCCGTCGTGACCATCAATTGTCCGCCGGGCTCAAAGCCAGAAATCAGCACCGGCTCGAGCATAGCGCGCGCTGCATAGATAGCGGCGGTATAGCCCGCAGCGCCTGACCCGATGATAACAAGCTTGGCATGGATTTTGTCGGTCATGAAGGCCTGTTTTGGGGCAGCGAGGCAAAGCGAACGGTGCGCGGCTCCCAAATATATGATCTGCTTGGCGAACCGCAACCTTTTACGCGCGCGCTCTGCAATGGGCGCCGGAGCGGTATTCTGTTACGCTATAGCGGCGAAAGACCCAGGCAAGGTTTTCGCTACATTTTATGATAGACATGGCTTGGGACTGTCGTTCTGATCGGCGCGTGTCCCACACATAAAGTAATCATTCGGTAGAATGCTTCATCTCGCTCGTCAGTTTTCGTCCTTTGCCGTCGTTGGCGTGATAGCCACGAGCTCCCATTACGCACTCTTGATCGGGCTCGTCGAGATTTTTCGGGTATCCGCAGTATCTGCCGCCTTGGCTGGGTATTGTGCGGGCGGAACGGTTTCCTATTTGCTCAACCGCCGTCATGTGTTTCGCTCAAACAGACCGCATGACGAGGCAATCACGCGCTTCGTTATCGTCGCTATAGTCGGTTTCGGCCTCACCTATCTTTTTATGTCGCTGTTCGTCCAAAAGGCCCATATTCCCTACATATTGGCGCAGGTGGTGACGACTGGCATTGTCATGTTCTGGAATTTTGCCGCACACAAAATGTGGACTTTTCGCTCCGGCGGTGAAGGCGTAAACGCGCGGAAGTCCGCAAGCCGTAAAGGCCAGCCTCGCTAACGCCGCGAGGCTTGACGCGCCCTCTCCTGCCGGTCGAGGAATGCGGGGACCTCGGGTAAGAGCGCGCCGTCATAAGCGGCATTCGAATCATGTCCAACTGCGTGCGCATCGCTTCGACCACCGCCTGAACCTGCAAATGGCTGGCGAATTTTCGGCTGCAAAGCTTATATGATCTAAATCACAGAAGCCAATGAGTTCTGGTGCCATAACTGCGCAATGGAAACGCCCGCTTAAGGGGGCGCCAACCAAAATCGCGCACAGGAGAGCACCATGCCAAAGTTTCAAGCCGATTTCCGTAGCGTCTTGCGTGCCGCAGTCTTAATGGCCTCCGGGTTCGCGGTGACCCCTTCGGCAAACGCGAGCTTTACGGTTACCACAGCGCAGCGTATCGCCTGCACCCCGGATGTGTTCCGGCTCTGCAGCTCGGAAATTCCCAACGTCGGCCATATCATCACATGCATGATGGCCAAAAAGACGAGCCTTAGCCCCGCGTGCCGAAGCGTGTTCGACGCAGCGCTGGCCAGCAAGATGGCCTCAGGCGAGTAACGAACCCGCAGCATCAACCCCCAACGACGACCCATGCGATCGACTGGAGTTCACATGAAAACGCTCGGCATTGCCATCGCTCTTAGCCTGACGGGCGCCGCCGCCCAGGCTGGTACCTTATTCGAAATCCCTATCAATGGCGGGATTGCCCGGTTTCAGCTCGATGAGGACTGCGGTCAGTCTGTCTGCGCGTCGATATCTTGGACCGAGAACGATCGGCATCGCAACCGGCAAAAAGAAACGGCCAAAAGGGAACCCGCGAAGCCGCCGGCAAGAGCCGACTCGAAGCCAGCAGCCAAATCAGCGCCGTCCGATTCGCCGGCAGCTTCGGGCGCCGGCGGGTCAAGCGTTGCTTCTGTCGAGACGCCGGCTCCAACACCGGCTCCGGCAAGCGAGGGCCCTGCCGGCAGCGAATTGACCGTCGAACAGCCTGCAACGGCCGCCGGCACCCAAGGCGCAGCCGTTGCGCCTGCCGCGCCTCCTGAGCAAACGACTGTGGCCCGTCTCGTGCCGCCGCAGCCCGCTGCTCCGGCGCGCAAAGCCTCGGCGGCAAGCCCGGTCGGTGAGTGGCTGGTCGAAGGCGGCGAAGCTCGCATCCGCATCGACGAGTGCGCGAAAAATCTGTGCGGCGTCGTATCTGCGGCGAATAATGTGAACGAGACGGATCGCAAGAACCCCAAACCTGAGCTTCGTAATCGCCCAATCATCGGCTTACCTGTGCTCCTCGACATGAAGCCCACAGCCGGAAATCGTTGGGAAGGCCGGATTTACAATGCAAAGAATGGGCAGACCTACGAGGCTAATATTTCTCTCATTGATGCGCAAAGGCTGCGTGTCGAAGGCTGTGTGTTTGGCGGATTCATTTGCGGCGGCCAGAATTGGATGCGCGTGAACTGAAACAAAGAAGTAGTTTCAGGTTCGGAAAGCATCTTGATGAATGTATAATATTAACAATCGTTATACTTGGAATATTCTGGTTCCTGTCTTGAGCTCGCCGGCTACTATTGCCTTCGCGTTTCGAAGAGAGTACACTGCGTCCATTATTATTATTATGTGCTTCTAGAAACAGGAATTGCGAGCGTGGTGAAAATCATTTCAACCATTGCAGTGCGATTTCTAAGCGCTCTGATTTTGACCCTATGGGCCGGAGCGGCGTTTGCTGAGAAGCGCGTCGCTCTCGTCGTTGGCAACAGCCAATACGCACGCGATTCTCTTCGGCTCATCAATCCTACCAACGACGCGCAAGATTTTGCCCAGGTGCTGAGGGAGCTTGGCTTTGACGTCATTCTCCGCACCGATGTTGGAAAAGGCAATTTCGACCAAGCGCTTGTCGACTTCGCGCGCAAGGCTAAGAATTCCGACACGGCGCTCGTTTACTACGCGGGTCACGGTATCCAGCGTAATGGAAAGAACTATTTCCTGCCGACAGACATCGACCCTCAAGACGAGTTCGACTTCAACTACCGAACCATAAGCCAGGACAGCATTTTGGACGCCGTTAGCCAGGCGAAAAGCGTAAAAATCGTGATTCTCGATGCCTGCCGCGACAATCCTCTCGCCAGGCAGTTTGCTTCGCGCAGTTGGGGGGGCGGGCTCGCGCGCATTGATAGCGCGGAAGAAACGGTCATCGCCTATGCAACGGCGCCCGGCCGTGTTGCCAACGATGGGGAAGGCCGTAACAGCCCATTCGCTGCGGCGCTCGTCAAGCGGATCAAGGACCCGGGGCTTGAGATCATGACAATGTTCCGCCGCGTGGCGAGCGATGTCTATGAGAAGACCAATGGCACCCAACAGCCAGAGATTACGAGCTCGCTGCGCAGCGACTACTTTCTCAACCCGTCCGAGTCCGACAGCGAAGCGTGGAGCCGGATTTTTGATTCAACCAATCCGGCCGAATTCAAGGAGTTCATCAAAAAATTTCCTGCTTCGCCATTTGCGCGCGAGGCGCAGTATCGCATCGATCTTTTTGAGCGCATTCGCCGCGAAGCCGAGGAGGCCAAGGCAGCCAAGAAAGAGGCGGAACATCTTGCTTTGGAAGCAGAAAAAAAACGCCGCGGGGAAGAAGCCAGGAAGGAGGCGGAGCGTTTCGCCCTAGAGGCCGAAAAGAAACGCCAGGATGAGGCCGTCAAAAAAGAGGCCATACGCGTTGCCGTCGAAATCGAAAGGAAGCGCCTGGAAGAGGAAGCAAGGAAGGAGGCTGAACGTCTGGCAATAGAGGCCGAAAAGAGGCGCAAGGAGCAGGAGGCGAAGTTAGAATCCGAACGTCGCGCGTTTGAGGCGGAAAAGAAACGTTTGGAAGAAGCGGCCAGGAAGGAGGCAGAACGCCTTGCCATGGCAGCCGAGAGGAAACGCCAGGAAGAAGCGGCCGCTAAGAAAGAGGCCGAACGGTTGACTTTAGAGGCCGAGAAGAGACGCCAGAAAGAGGCAGCCAAGAAGGAAGCCGAAAGTCTCGTCCAAGAGGCGGAGAAGAAACGCCAGGAAGAAGCGGCAGCCAAATTTGAAGCCGAGCGCCTCGCGCTGCAGGCGGAAAAGAATCGCCAGGAAGAAGCGGCCAGGAAGGAGGCCGAACGGCTTGCCTTGGCGGCCGAAAAGACGCGTCAGGAAGAAGCGGCCGCCAAAAAAGAAGCCGAACGTCTGGCGTTAGAGGCCGAAAAGAAAC
>CAYWHF010000059.1:6048-9701 GCA_964457695.1 uncultured Methylocapsa sp. | reverse complement strand
CCAAGTGCAAATGCTGAGGGTTGGACTTTGCTAGGCTTCCGCCGTGGTTTTTGGGAAAACGGGATATCAAGTAAAAATGAAGGCTTGGTTGGAAAGCTTCATAGGGTATGACCGCGTCTGATGGTCGAGGTATCTTGTCATATGTCATAGCCTAATTAACTGGGGAAATTTCGATAAAATCCTACCGCCTTACTTAGAGCGGCCGCAAAGCGATCATGGCACTAATGCCTTTCTCAGACCAAGGGAAAGGAAAATGAAAGCTTGGATCGCGGCGCCGGCTTCGGCATTCTCGCTGTTTTTGGCGGCTTTGGCGGGATTGGGTCCTGTAACGTCGTCTTGCGCCGCGCCGGCCGGAGCTGAAAGCCCGGCTCAGAGATTATTTATGCCGGTCGGCGGCCCAACGAGCGTGCCCTATGGATGGGTCGATTTCTGCCGCCGTTATGTGGGCGAATGCGATGGTGGTTTGACGCCGCCGCGCGATATTGATTTGACCCCGGAAAAAATGAAAATGATCGAGCGTGTCAACAAATGGGTCAATGCCCGTGTCAAACCCATTTCCGACATGGAGCAATGGGGCGTGATCGACCAATGGGATTACCCCTATGACGGAAGAGGCGATTGCGAGGATTACGCACTCTTCAAGCGCAAAATCCTGATGGAGGAGGGGCTTCCGCGTCAAGCCTTACTAATGACGGTCGTCAAGGACGAGTCCAACGAGGGCCATGCCATACTGACCGTCAAAACAAATAGCGGCGAATTCGTCCTCGATAATTTGAATGACGAAGTGATGCTTTGGAGTCGGACAGGTTATCGTTTTGTCAAGCGCCAGTCGCAAACCGACGAAAATGTTTGGGTGCAAATCGGCGATCCGACCGCCGCGCCTGATTATGTCTCGCGTTGAGGGAAATTTTCCGGGATCTTTGTCAGGCCGGCCCGAGCCCCGGAGAAAATTCGGCGAGGGACATCGGCGTTATCTTGTTCGCCCGGGTCTACGCGAATATGATTGATAGACAACCAAGGTTGCTTTTCACCAAAAATCGGCTGTGTTCCGGAGGTATTTCCATGCGCGCGCTCCCTATTTTGCTGAGTACTGTCCTCGGTGCTTCGATCGCTGGGACGGCTGCCGTCGGCCAAGCGAAAAAGCCCTCGGGTCAGAAGCCGGCCGCCGCAACAAAGACGCGATATTTTCAATTTACCGATGGACTGATGGAGGACCTGCCGGGGATCGATGCATTTTTAAAAGAGGAACGCCAGGGCGGCACCGTCACATCGGCCGTGCTCGATGTCTGCCATGATGTGTCGCAGAATTCCACCCGCAAGGACCGGTTCGTTGTAGCGCTCAAACCAGCAGGCGACAGGCTCACGGGCAGCGGCCAAAGCCAGGACGACAAGGTCCCTGTGAAGGTGGACATGATCCGCACGCGCGCCGGCGCCGCTTACAACTTCGGCGGATCGATCACGCGTGGCCCTGAAACATATAAAGTGACGTCGGAGGGTAACCAAGAGGCCTCGGACTCGCCTTCGGCCGGCAGTCAGGAGCCAGAAGAGATCGTCGAGGCGCCGAAAAATTTCGCCGAAGACATGTCCCCGGACTCGCTTGGCGTCAAGGTCAAGCGCGAGGCGCTCGCCGGCCTCGTAAACGCGCTCAAGCAGGAAAAGGTCAAGGTCCATGTCGACAGCCTGGCAGCCGGCTGCGATGCATTGCGCTCCGGCGATCAAATCGTCCGGCTGCAGATGGATCCGGGCCGCGCTGCCGCGCTCGTTCAAAAGCTCAAGACCGTGCCTGGGGTATCGTCAGCCGGATGGACGAGCGGTGGCTATTCAGTCAGTAGCGCGATCCGGATCGACGCGGCGGCACAGCAAAAGGGTGCCGAGATCGATCGTGACCAGATCGCTGCCAAAATCGCAGCCGCCGAGGAAAAGAGCGTCGGTGCTAAGCTCGATTCGGTAGAATGGGACGCGGTCACCGGCGAGTTGACGGTTAAGCTGAAACGCCCCAATCAAACGATACCGCAGCTTGGATTGACGGACCGCGTCGAAACCAAATGGCTCGTGAGCTCCGAGGGCCCTGAGGCCCCTGGCGCCTTGGTTCTTTGGCAGGGCGAAATTGCGGTCAATACGATTGACGAAGGCCCGGCGCCGCGCCTCGACTTAGTGGAGACATTAACCGGCGACTCGGAAGTGACGGGAGAATTAGATACCCCAGACAGCGACGCCTTGCTGAAGTCCGTCGCGCATGACGTGAACGGTCGGATCTGGGATTCCGATCAATCGGCTTGGATCGAAGTTGAGGGCCAACGTCAAAAGGAATAAGATGGGGGAGTAGGCCGCTCGTATGCAAATGGCTCCGCAGCACTGAGCGGCACGAGGGCTTATCTGCACGGGGTGCCATTTCATTCGCCGCCGGCATCGATTGCCTTTGCGCGCTGGAGCGCCGGGCGGGCAAGGCAGCGGTCGACATAGGCGCGTAGAGCCGGGCGCGGGTAGACAAGCTTGAAAATATCGATGCCAAAATGAAGATCTGCGCCGATCATGACATCGGCCGCCGAGAACCGTTCTCCAAGAAGAAAAGGGCCCACGGCAAGAGCCTCTTCGAGAACGTCGAAGACACGGTCGAACTCGCCAAACCCCGCCGACTCCGGCCTCATCTGAATATTGTGGGACTTCGCCAGAAACGCTTGCTCGATACAGCCCGGCGAGAAAAAGAGCCACTGCAGATAGCGTCCGCGCGCGGAATCGCCTGGCGGGGGCGCAAGACGCGCTTCGGGATACGCTTCCGCGATATAGGCGCAGATCGCGCCGGATTCGGCGACCGCAACTGGCCCGTCGGTCAACGCGGGAACTTTTGCCATCGGGTTGATCGCACGATATTTTGCGCTCTTCTGTTCGCCTGACGAAAGGTCGAGCCGGATACGCTCGTAAGGGACGCCTGCCTCTTCGAGAGCCCATAGAGCGCGCAGCGAGCGCGTGCGCGCCGCCCAATAGAGTTGCATCACAACCATCTTCCTTCAGTCGGACGACTCAAACATGCTCGACCGCGACGATCCCCGGTATCGCCTTGAGGGAAGACGCCGCGTGCGGTGAGACGGAATATTTGCCAGGCAGTTTCACTTCGACCTCGCCGCCCTTCGTGAGAAGAATGAGAGACACTTCGGAGTCTCCTCTTGCCTGCAGCTGCCCCGCAATTTTATCAAGCGGATCCTTGTCGCGCAAGAAAACGCGAAGTCCCGTTCCAATGCGGCTTGCGGCTCTTTCCAAAGGCTCGGCGGCGACGATGCGGGCCCGCACTTCCTCGCCTTCAAGCGAAGCCTGCAAGCCGACGATCACGCAAGCGCCTTTCTCCAAAAATTCGCGGTATTGGTTGAGGCCTTCCTGAAATATGATCGCTTCGTAATGGCCGGATGGGTCGGAAAGCTGCACGATCCCCAATTTCGTGCCCGACTTAGTCCGCCGCTCGTGCCGGTCAAGCACCGTCGCCGCGAGACGTCCGGCTGTCGCCCCCTGCTTGACCGCGGCTTCGAACTCCGCAAAACGCTGCACCCGGAGCCGGGCCAGCACCGCGGAATAGGCGTCGAGCGGATGCCCCGAGAGAAAAAACCCGATGGAGTCGAATTCACACCGCAGCCGCTCCGCAAGCGTCCAGTGTTCGGTTA
>CAYWHF010000059.1:186-6038 GCA_964457695.1 uncultured Methylocapsa sp. | reverse complement strand
TTGGCTTTGCCCGGCGAGCTTTTCTTCTTGGTGCCGGTTCGCAAAGGCGAGAATAGAATCTGCGCCAGCGTATACGCGCGCGCGGTTGGGCTCGAGTTCGTCAAAAGCGCCGGCCGCAGCGAGACTTTCGAGCGTCCTTTTGTTGCTGTGGCGGGGATTGAGCGCCATCGCGAAGCCGGTCAAATTATTGAAGGGACGCTCGGTGCTTCCAGCCAAGCGATGGCCATTGATTGCTGCGAGTGCCCGCGCGTGCGTTTCGCCCACCCCCTTGATCGCCGACAGCGCGTAGCGAATTGCCGGTTCGCCGCCACAATCGGCGGGCTCGAAATCGGCGCCCGATGTTTCAACCGAAGGGGGCAGGACCTTGATAGAAAGCCGCCGCGCCTCGTTGCAGAACTCTGCAAGCCTATCCGTATTCGACTTATCGAGGGTCATCGAGGACGCCAGGAACTCGACGGGATAATTGGCTTTGAACCAGGCGGTCTGATAAGCAATCAGCGCGTAGGCGGCCGCATGGCTTTTGTTGAAACCATAATCGGCGAATTTGGCGAGAAGGTCGAAGATTTCATCTGCCTTTGCTTTATCCAAGCCGCGTTCGACCGCGCCGGAGATGAACCGCGTGCGCTGCGCGGCCATCTCGGCCTTGATTTTCTTGCCCATGGCGCGGCGCAACAAATCTGCCTCGCCGAGCGAAAATCCGGCGAGCATCTGGGCGATTTGCATCACCTGTTCCTGATAGATGATGACCCCAAATGTTTCCTTGAGAATGGGCGCGATCTTCGGATGAATATAGTCCGGTTCTTCCTCGCCGCGTTTCACCGCGCAATAGGCTGGAATATTGGCCATTGGGCCTGGTCGATAGAGAGCGACCAGAGCGATGATATCTTCGAAACGGTCGGCCCGCATCTCGGTCAAGGCCTTGCGCATACCCGTGCTTTCCAGCTGGAAGACACCAACCGTCTCGCCGCGCTGGAGCATCGCGTAGGTCTCTTTGTCGTCGAGCGGAATTTTTGCAGGATCGACGGCGATCCCGCGCCTTTGCAGAAGCTTGCCGCAGTTGGCGATGATCGTCAGCGTTTTGAGGCCCAGAAAATCGAACTTCACGAGTCCGGCTGTCTCGGCCCATTTCATATTGAACTGGGTTGCCGGCATGTCCGATTTCGGATCGCGGTAAAGTGGGACGAGTTCTTGCAAGGGCCGGTCGGCGATCACGATCCCCGCTGCGTGGGTCGACACATTTGAATAAAGCCCTTCGAGCGCCTGCGCAATTTGGAGCAATTTGGCCACGCGCGTATCCGCCTCCGCAGCTTCGACAAGACGCGGCTCGGACTCGATTGCTTGTTTGAGGCTTAGGGGAGCCGCCGGATTCTGTGGCACGAGCTTGGCGAGCTTGTCGACTTGACCCAACGGCATTTCGAGGACGCGGCCGACGTTGCGCAGCACGCCGCGCGCGAGAAAGGAACCAAAGGTCGTGATCTGAGCGACCCTGTCCGCGCCATAGCGGCTGCGGACGTAAGCAATGACTTCGTCCCGCCGCTCCTGGCAGAAGTCGATATCGAAATCCGGCATCGACACGCGTTCCGGATTGAGAAAGCGTTCGAACAACAGCCCGAACTGCATGGGATCGAGATCGGTGATTGTGAGCGCATAGGCAACGAGCGAGCCCGCTCCCGACCCGCGGCCTGGCCCGACCGGAATGTCGCACGATTTGGCATATTTGATGAAATCCGCGACAATCAAAAAGTAGCCCGGAAAATTCATCTTGATGATCACTTCGAGCTCGAAGGCAAGCCTTGCGTGATAATCCTGCGCGGTGAAGCCGGGGGCAGGGCCGCGCGCTTCGAGCCGTTCTATTAATCCCGTCAGCGCCTGCGCACGCAGTTCTTTCGCCTCGCCGTCAATGCCGCCATCGACCGAGAAACGCGGCAGGATCGGTTTTTGCGTCAATGGCCGGTAGCAGCATCGCAGCGCGATCTCGACACTGTTGCTTGTTGCTTCTGGCAAGTCTGCGAACAGCGCCAGCATTCCGGCACGCGTCTTAAAGTGGTGTTCGGGCGAAAGCTGCCGGCGCGTGCCGGCGCTTACGACCGTCCCTTCCGCAATGCAGATCAAGGCATCATGCGCCTCGTAATCCGAGGCCGCGGCGAAAAACACTTCGTTCGTGGCAACGAGCGGCAGGGAATTGCGATAAGCAAGGTCGATGAGCTGCGGCTCGACCGCCCGCTCGCATTCAAGCCCATGGCGCTGGATCTCGACATAAATCCGGTCTCGAAAAAGCCGTTCAAGCGAAGCCGCGCGGGTGAAAGCGCGTTCCGCCCGATTGCGAAAAAAGGCGCGGTCAAGCGGCCCATGTGGCCCGCCCGTCAGAACAATCAGGCCGTCCGTTTTTCCTTCCAGCGCCGTTATGCCGATATGGGGCGGCTCTCCCGGCTTTGGATCAAGCCATGCGCGCGAGGCAATATGGATTAAATTCGCATAGCCGGACGAATCCATGGCCAACAAAACGATTGACGCATGAGCGCCATGCGGCTCGCTGCGCGGCGCGGGCGCGCCGTCTTGAAAATCGACGGTAATCTGCAGGCCTGCGATTGGCTGCACACCCTCTTTGGCGAGCCTTTCCGAAAATTCCAGGGCGCCAAATAGATTGTTCGTATCGGTGATCGCGAGCGCCGGCATCGCGTCGGCGGCAGCAAGCTTGGCGAGCTTGCCGACCGTTATCGCCCCCTCGCGCAAAGAGTAGGAGCTGTGCACATGAAGATGGACAAATCCGGCCGCGGTGACGATGCGCCCCGGCGCACAAGCGCCGCCGCTATCCCCATTTGTGCCGTCTGCGGTCATCCGCTTTCGGCCGCAAAGCGACGGCCAATGCGATCAATACCGCCTATTTCACAGGAAACCGTGCGAAGAGCATCCCCGCCCGGAGAGTTCAATATTTCGCCCTAACCGGCGGGTGGCCCCCGCAGGTCCAAATTACCACCTTCTTATATCCCTCAATAAGGTCAAACTCCTCTTGAACGTCGTAACACTCCATTCTTGGCGGATGGTAGACGTAACCAAAAGGATAAGGGAGGCCAAAAAAGGGCATCCAATCGACGGTTCCGAGCGGCCTCGCCTCGGCGGCAATGGGGAGAGCCAAGCTCAAGCACAAAACGGCGGCAGCGGCGCCAATCTTCACAAAGGTCATATGAGACGTCCGCGATTTTCGGGGCGATGAAATAATCATCGCATGAGTTACGGCCCAGAGCAAGCCAAAGCCGGCTCTATTCGCGCCGCTTCGAAAGAGTTGGCCCCGGCTGTGGCCGGCGTGCCACAGTTTTGGCCATCACGCCTTTTCCGGGATGGTGGCGATATTGAACTGCCCGCGCGCGAGAAGGAAGCTGCGAAGCGGACGATCGTAGAATCTGTCGAGAGCCCAGCAAAACGCCAACAGCAGACCGATGAAGCATAAGCCCGCCCAAGGAACCCAGCTCTCTGGTGGAACGTGGAGCGTTCTCTTGGTGATGCCTGAAATCAGCCAATAAAGCGGCAGGTGAATCGCGTAGACAGCATAAGAAATTGCGCCCAGAAACTTGCAAACCCGCCCGCCAACCCCAGTCGGCTCGAACCAGAGAGCACAGTAGACGATCGCTGGAAAGAAAAGAATCACAACAGCGAATTCGTAATAAGGTCGAATCGAGGCCTCAGGCTTGGCGCCGAGCATCACCGCCACCAGCCCAAGGATTACCCACGGCATGAACGCCAAGCGCCGATCGCCTTTCCCGGCCACTTTCTGCGACGCAAACAAACGGTAAAGCAGCACTCCGGCGAAAAAAGAATAGCCGACGCGAAAGAAGCCGCCTGATAGATTTTCCGCGGTCCAGCCTACGTGGAGATCGTGTTGGGATCCGAAATACAGAATCCCCGCCAGTCCGAGCGCGGAAACCGCCATGATTGCGGCCAGGACGTTGAGCCTTAGCAAGCGAAAAACAGAAGCGTAGGCAACGTTTCCGAATAGTTCAAAAAACAGAGACCATGCTGGAGGATTGAGTGGGAATGCCCAGTAAACAAACGGATCAGGTAGCATCAGAATGGCCAATATGAGAGCCGCGGCTAGCTGATGCCCATTGCCTACGGAACTAGAACCAACCACAATTAAACTAGCCCCGATTGCAGTCAGTCTAATAGCGGTTCCAAGTATATAAAGCGGATAAATACGAATAAGCCGTATGCTTGTAAAACTTAGAACAGAAAGACCGGATTGAAAACGATGTTCATAAGCATTGGCGATGACGACCCCGCTCAGGACAAAGAATACATCGACCGCGAGAAATTGTTCTTGGGCAATCCCTTTCCCGAATGCCGGTGCCGCATGGAACACTACGACCATGATAGCGGCAACCCCCCGAATGCTGTCGAGGGTCGCGAAGAACCGCCGTCCTGGTCGCATCACCGATCTACTCTATTACGTTGCAGCAACAAGTTGTGCAGGCCCCCCTTGAGAAAGGAAAGGTCTACACAGAGAAATGAGGATCTTTCTGACGCTTGCTCCGCCAATCGTATATGAAGTATCACAAATTTAATTCGTTTAAGCAAGTCCTAAAAGGATGTTGTCAAAGTATTCAGTGTCAATTTAGGACAAAGAATATAATATAATAAAGAATAAACTATAAACTACATAATATGATACGATATAAATTGACCCCGCCGACGGTCGGCGGGGCAGGTCATTCATTTTGTTCGCAAGTTTTGGCAACCGACACGCAGCGACGGCGATCAGGCTTATTCCCAACGGACACCGAAACTGTGACGCGGCGTCGACCGCGCTTTCCAGCGAAGCCCGAGATCGCAGATTTCGGCTTCGAGGCACTCGACCTCAAGCCGAAGCGCGCAGCCTGCCGAAAATATGAAATCGACAAGGCCCGCAGGCGGCGTTGTCTCTTCGAAGGCGATGTCCAGGAGGTTGAGAATGAGCGCTTCGTCCCGGTGACAAAAGCCGCGGCACGAGACTCTTAGGACCCGTCCGAAATGAATGCCCGTCTGGCAGCGCTCGCAGCCGCAAGACTCGGCGTTTTTTGCGGCGTCGATCCAGTCGAAACGCGACGTGAGCATTGCGAATTGTTTTGAGCGGGGGATATAGGCCATATCGCCCACCCGGACCAAGGCATCCTGAAGATTTGCGGCGATGACCGCAAGATCGTCGGCATCGATCGCGATCAATCGGGGCAGACTCGGCATCGGCGCCTCGGTCTTGGTGTTTCCGGTCCCGTCCGCGAAAACGGCTTCCGCGGCTGCTGCCGCACACCGCCGCTAAATAGCCTAGTTGGAAGATATTTGGTTTTTTTCAAGAGATCCGGCCAGGGATTTGCAGCAAGAAAATGCGTCAACCGAAGGTCCCGTCTGTTTCCCTCGAGGCCGATGAACCGCAAACCGGGCGTTTGCCGGGCGCTCTCGTTTCCTCATCCCGGAGACGAGGTTCCATTGGCAGCGCGCCGGAAGCGGACCGGCTCCGTCACGGAGCCGGCTGATTGCTGCGGCGCAGTGCTGCCCGGTGCGGTTCTATGGGACGAACCCCGTGTCCGTCAGCATGAACACGACGCCACGTCCCCATCTGCCGCCGGCCAATGTCGTGCCATAGAGGTTGCCGTTGCCGTCGGCGATCAGTCTGCTTTCGGGCGCCCACCCGTCATAAGTCTTGCCGGGGAAGGCCCACACTGTGGTCTTGCACCAAGGATCCGGCGGAACCGGGGGGTTGCAGCCAACCGAGCCCGGCGGTGAAACCTTGAACACCAGGCCGCCGTTCGCACCTGCGGCCGTGCCAAAGAGATTGCTCGCGCGGTCGAGAATTACCCCAGCAACGGGACCGGCCCCGTCCT
>CAYWHF010000059.1:0-176 GCA_964457695.1 uncultured Methylocapsa sp. | reverse complement strand
ACAGTGGAGGTCCAGGGAGTGCCGGGCTGAGATGGCGGCGAGAGTTCAAAGACCGTGCCGTAGCCGTGCAAGCCGCCGTTCAGTGTTGTCCCATAAAGGTTGCCGTACTTGTCAACAGCAAGGTCGCCTTCCGGATTAGCGCTGTCTTTGATGCCGCGGCTGTCGAGGCCGCCAAA
>CAYWHF010000058.1:0-9765 GCA_964457695.1 uncultured Methylocapsa sp. | reverse complement strand
GAAGCAAGCGGCATCGGCATCGCCGATCTCGCGACGGAAGCGGACACTTTGCGTCAAAAGGGCGCCACGGTTGTCTTCGTTGGCATCGAAGGAAAACCCGCCGGGCTCCTTGCCATTGCCGATCCGGTCAAAGCGGGGGCAGGGGAGGCAATCAAATCGCTGCAGGCCGAAGGCGTGCACATGGTCATGGTCACTGGCGACAATCGCGTGACCGCGGAGGCCGTGGCTCGAAAACTCGGCATCGAGGAGGTCAGGGCAGGGGTTTTGCCGGAAAATAAAAGCGCCGCGGTCGAGACGCTGCGCGCGCAGGGGCGTGCCGTTGCCATGGCTGGGGACGGTGTCAACGACGCCCCGGCGCTAGCTGCCGCCGACGTCGGCATTGCCATGGGCACGGGCACGGATGTTGCGATCGAAAGCGCCGGCGTCACTTTGCTCAAAGGCGATCTTCGCGGAATCTTGCGGGCACGAAAGTTGTCCAAGGCGACGATGCGCAATATCAGGCAAAATCTGTTCTTTGCCTTTATCTACAATGCTTTGGGCGTGCCGGTTGCGGCGGGCGTCCTTTATCCGCTGTTCGGCATTCTCCTGTCGCCAGTTATCGCGGCCGCCGCTATGTCGCTTTCCTCCGTGAGCGTGATCGTCAATGCGCTGAGATTGCAACGCGCGGCGATCGATTAAGGAACGTCGTAGGACTCGCCCGGAGTCAAACCGGGCGCTCGCCGTTTCGATGCGCGCCAGACTCGTTCGCATTTTAACGAGGCTAATTGTCGCAGTCTCGCGTTTCCTGGGCCTCGCTGAAATGACTCGCCATGTGCTTAAGAATGCGTTAAATAAAGGTGAGAATGCATTAAACAAAGCAAAGAATGCATTAACCAAAGCTTCTGCCTAGGGCTTGGCGCCTCCGCTGCGCTGTCCAGGGTACGTAATTATCGAATGGAGGAAAAAATGGAAAGAAAACTATTCTATACTGATAATAATGAATTCTTTAACGCAGACACATTACGTGACAAGGCGTGTTTCACTATGAGAAACTCTTCCCTTATTCAGAGATGTATGGATGGAGATTTAGAAGGAGCGAAAGCGCTTTTGGTTGGATTTTGGCCGTTTGTTTCCGCATTTGAAAAAGCTATAGATGCTCGATTGACAAGAGGAGGTCTTAAACGTCAACCATTATACGAAAAATTTGGTAAGCTGAATGCAAATAAACATATTGTTTCTATTGCAAAAGCAGTTAGAAACTTAGAAGAAAATGAAATAGAATTTGCTTTCAATTCTGCCCAAGAGTCCCTTAGAGATATGCAACACGAGGAATTTACTCATGCTGCTCATTGGATGAAAGATGCAGAAAATTTGGAATTGAATCGTGAAATTCTTGAGTCAGCGCCTTCAACCACGAGTGTCCAAAAATTAATAGATGATGCACAAAATCCTAATTTGGTTGATTTTTTTGCATTATTAGGCGGAACAGAATTTATTGCGGAAGAACTTGCTCACATACTTGCTCACAATGACTCATATACTCGATTGTTCGCAAGAAAACGTGCAATTTGGATGGAAGTGCATACTATTCCTGATCCAGAAGGTATATCTCATTTAGATATAGATTTAGATCTTATGAGAGCCTATAGTAATACGGAAGAGTCACGCGAATTACAAAATAGTGTCTTAGATGTAATAAATTTATTTGGGGTAGCTACAGAAGAAGTTAATAAGGCATTTCCAACAAAATTGCACTAGCCTGTCCTTGGATCGCAGCCCGCCATGGCGCTTTCTTCCGTGAGCGTCATCGGCGATGGGCTGAGATTGCAACGCGCCCCAATCGAGTAGGGATCTTCGTCTACACCACGGTCAGTCTGGGTCTTCCTCCGGCTCCGGCCGCGACCTTTCGAGGTTGTTGGGTTGGCGGATCTTGTTCAAGCTCGAGATCGGTGAGCTTTTGGCTCAAGCCCAGGATGCGCTCTTTTAGTTGAGCGTTCTCCATTTCGATCTCACGAAGGCGAACTTCGGTGGACTTCTGGACATCTGCAATGATGAATTCGACGCCCATGGCTTCGGTGTTGCGCCAGACCAAGCGGGCGCGATAGGAGCAACTTTTTTGCGGAATTTGCAGCTCGAATTCGCCCGGAATCGGCAGCGAACCGGCGAGCGCGAGTTTGGCGCCGCTGGACGAAATGTTCCTGACGACGCAATCGACGATCGACATGCGATTGTTGAAGATGATTTTTGCGCCCAAAAAGGCACGTACGCGTTCGCTTCGCCTTGCCTCGGACATGTTTTTCCCTTGGGTACCGACGGCGCACAGAATGACATAATTTCGTTAAGCCTAGCTCTGTTCGATGCGCAGCTTTCTACCTAGTCAGGCTTCCTGCCGCCATTAAGGAGCGTTAGAGGCCTCGCCCGGAGCCTAACCGTGTCATGGTTGCCGGTTGGCCGCTCGCCGCATGCGGCTCTCATTTGCAATCTCGCGAGCCTCCCCCATGATAGAACGTGTCGAATCTATTCGGGCACGCTGAGTTGAATCGCCGAGTGGCTCTGAATTCTTAAAGCTGAGCTCTCGCCTATGGCTAGGACGCCGCCGCAACCCTGCCCGGGTGCTCCATTATCGAACGGAGGAAAAAATGGACGCTATACTCTCCGAAGTGCGGACCGCATTTGCAGCCATAATGGACTCTATACCTCCTATGCCCTTGGAAATGTGGACCGCGTTTGCAGCCATTGCGGCGGGCGGTCTCCTAATCCTTCTGATCTACATTCTCAATATGTTGGGAAAATAATTCCAAGGCGGGCAGGGGAGTGAGGATTAAGGTCACCGTCTCATGCACACAAATAAGAAGCCTGCGATAAGGGCGGCCACGATGGCGATGGTGAAGATACCCATGGTATGGGTTATCCACCTATTCTCATGCGAACGCAAGATGGGACGAGCGGCGGAATCAGGCCGGTAACACGCTAACGAATTGACGACATGAATTTTGGTGACCGCTTTCTGTGCTGAAAACTTATTGATTTTATGGAGGCCTCGCCCGGAGTCGAACCGGGTTAGAAGGATTTGCAGTCCTCTGCGTAGCCGTTCCGCCACGAGGCCCGTGCCGCGAACGAGCCCACGCCTATATAGGCTAGGAGGCGGGATCGCAAGTCAGGATCCCAATTGGCCAAGACCGGACTGCTGTCGCAATGGGCTCCATCGCCTGACCACAACGGGCCATAAGCGCTTTGCAAAGGTGGGGCGGGCTTGCTATATCCGCCCCAAAATCCCAAGCGATCCCTGATAGCTCAGCTGGTAGAGCAATCGACTGTTAATCGATCGGTCGCAGGTTCGAGCCCTGCTCAGGGAGCCATTTTCACTTTGCTCTGCCTGTTGTTTCGTAGAATCAATTGCGTGCCTTTGATCGCTATGTGGCACGGCTTTTTAAGCGCTCTAATAAACGTAAATGCCACAATGCGGGGTAGCCTCGGAACGGCCAAACTGCGCTACAGCGCCGCCATTGCAATCGAGCCCGCCAAAGCTCATATCTCCATGTTAGAGGAAAATAATCATTCAGTTACGTCATATTGACAGCCGAGCCGCAAGACAGATGCTTGAGTCAGCTAAAATTGTGAACGCCCTTAAGGCAGCAAGAGAGCCGATAGCTTCGGCGGCAGTGGTGGCAGCTATCGTGGCAGTCGCGCTGGCGGCTGGCGCGGCGCTCCGTCCGCATAAGCGTGTCGGCGTCGATTGGGAAAATCACCAATTCATGCTGCGCGGCGAGCCACAAGGGCCGATCATCAAAGAGGCTCCCCATGGGCCGGTATGGTTTGTCGCGCCAGGTGAACGGCGAATTTAGGAAAGCGGCATCGAAGATAACTGAGTTCGAGTCCGGTGCATCTTACATTTCTGATTGTTTCCGTCCGGGGGTAAGCGATTGAAATCCCACTGCGCACCCGATTCTCGTTGTATCAACAGCTCGCCGGACAATTACCTCGAATGGTGAGCGCCGTTCCATTTCGGCCCGCCAACCGCCGCAAGCAGAACAGCGTCCACGGCTTCAGCGCGCGCCATGTCCGCTTCGCTGATCGCCGTGCCATGTGCATCATAGGCCTAGCCGCCGACGAGGCCCTTTTCGATCTCGAAATGGGCGATGCCCGACTTTGTCAACCAAGCCGCGATCTTTTCGACCTCGGCCATAACCTCGGGGCCAATGCCGTCTCCCGGAAGGACGAAGAGTTTGTATTGAGCCATTTTCGCTAATCCCTGTTCGGTCGGCGCCACAGCGGCGGCAGCCCGATGGCTCCATTATGGTGATCGACAGCAGCTTGCTTTTTGCGTATTCCAAATAGCTACGTGGAGGAAATGCCCCTCAGCTCAGCGCAGCACATCAAACGGCTGTAGCTCAGCGCCGCTGCCAGCATCGCCAAAGCCGCCCGAGAAATTGTAACCGAGTTTCTTGGCAAGGGCAGTCTCATACGGATCGCGGGTTATGTGATTATGACAGGCCGCCCAATAAAACTGGTATGCGGATTCGTTGTATCCAAACACGGCATCCGGATCGCCGGGGCGCAATTGTACGGCGTTCCATTTTCCGTCGTAAAAAACAAAGTCTATTGGCTTCGTTTTTGAGCAAAAAACCATGTCAATGAACGGCGCCTGTTTGCTTACGCTAACTGGTGGGCGATCGTACTCATGCTGATCGTTGTCACCATGCATCTTGTAGCTAGCGTTCCATCTTTTGCCGGAGACGGCATATAGTATGCCAAAAGCTGTCGAGCCGACCGGTACAACGCCCTCAATGATAAAAAACCAGCATCCACCCATATGGCACCGACCATAACCGGTCCGACCGACTGCAGCAGCAAACTCGGCGCCATGAACAGCCGTGGTCGCAAACCAGCTGCTCATAAGGCCGAGGGCGGTTAATTTCGTTAATCGCATATCGCCCTCAAAAATAAAGATACAAAACCCTACGCGGCTGCAAGCTGGCGCAGCACGTAGGGAAGAATGCCGCCATTATTAAAATAGTCGAGCTCGTCGAGTGTCGCGATGCGGCAAAGGAGCGGCACTTTCTCCATCCGTCCATCGGCGAACATGATTTCCGCCTCCATCATCTGACGCGGCTTTAACTCGCTGCCGAGCCCCTTGATAGTGACTTCTTCATCGCCCTTGAGCTCAAGCGATTTCCAGTTCGTCCCTGGCTCGAAGGTGAGCGGCAAGACGCCCATGCCGACCAGGTTCGAGCGGTGGATACGCTCAAACGATTCGGCAATGACCGCGCGAACGCCCAAGAGCCTCGTGCCCTTGGCCGCCCAATCGCGCGACGAACCATTGCCATATTCGGCGCCGGCGAAAACGACGAGCGGCACGCCTTCGCTCTCATATTTCATCGCGGCGTCGTAAATTGGCATCTCCTCGCCGTCCGGCCAATGTTTTGTGAGGCCGCCCTCGGGGACATGACTATTGGTCTGCCGGATGTAATTCTTGATACGAATGTTGGCGAAGGTGCCGCGCATCATGACTTCATGATTGCCCCGCCGCGTGCCATATTGGTTGAAATCGGCCTTCGTAATCTGCCGCTCGAGCAGATATTGCCCGGCAGGAGAAGCTTCCTTGATCGAGCCCGCCGGGGAAATATGGTCGGTCGTTATCTTATCGCCGAAAAGTGCAAGAATGCGCGCATTGACGATATCATGCACCGGCTCTGCCTGCATCTTTAATCCCTCAAAATAGGGCGGATTGCGCACATAGGTCGAACCGCTATCCCATTTATAGGTCTCGCCTGCCGGCGCCTTTACCTTGCGCCAATGTGTATCGCCGTCAAAAACATCGGAATAGCGGGCTTTAAAGACCTTCTTGGTCACGAATTTGTCGATGCAAGCGGCAACCTCTTGCGCGTCCGGCCAGATGTCCTTGAGGAACACCGGGTTGCCCTTTTTGTCGTGGCCAAGCGGATCGCGCGTTAGATCGATGGCCACAGTGCCCGCAAGCGCATGGGCAACGACCAAGGGAGGCGAAGCGAGGTAATTTGCCTGAACGTCGGGGCTGACCCGGCCCTCAAAATTCCGGTTGCCAGAAAGGACAGCGGCTACAACGATCCCGTTGTCGTTAATCGCCTTCGAAATTTCCGGCGCCAAGGGACCGGAATTGCCGATGCAGGTCGTACAGCCGAACCCCACAAGATTGAAGCCGAGCTTGTCGAGCGATTTTTGCAGGCCCGATGCGGCCAAATATTCCGCAACCACCTGGCTTCCCGGCGCAAGCGAGGTCTTTACCCAGGGCTTGACCCCAATGCCTTTTTCGACAGCATTGCGTGCGAGAAGACCCGCCGCAATAAGCACATTGGGATTAGAGGTGTTCGTGCACGACGTGATCGCCGCGATCACCGCATCGCCATGCCCGAGATCGAAATTTTTTCCCTCGACCGGAAAGCGTTTTTGCGTCTCGCCGGCCTTGCCATACTCAGTGTTAAGCGCGGTCGAAAAACCTGTCCCCACCGCGCCAAGCGCGACACGCCCTTCGGGCCGCTTCGGTCCGGCCATGGATGGCTCGACCTGCTCGAGTTCGAGTTCGAGCTGATCGGTGAACACGGGATCGGCGCTGTTTTTCGTCCGGAACAAGCCTTGCGCCTTCGCAAAGGCCTCGACGAGTGCCACACGTGCCGGCGTGCGTGCCGAGGTCGCAAGATAGGCAAGCGTTTCCGAGTCGACAGGGAAGAAACCGCAGGTCGCGCCATATTCCGGCGCCATATTGGCAATAGTCGCGCGGTCAGCAAGCGATAGGTGATTGAGGCCAGGGCCGCAAAACTCGACGAATTTCCCAACGACGCCTTTCTGCCGCAGCATTTGCGTCACGGTGAGAACAAGGTCGGTCGCGGTGACGCCCGGCGTAAGCGCTCCCGTCAATTTGAAGCCGACAACTTCCGGCAACAGCATGGAAAGGGGCTGGCCGAGCATGCAGGCTTCCGCCTCGATACCGCCGACACCCCAGCCGAGAACAGAAAGGCCGTTGATCATTGTCGTGTGGGAATCCGTGCCAACAAGCGTATCGGGATAGGCAAGCTCGACGCTCGCAGGCTTGCCGCGCGCAGGCTTATGTTTTTCCTTGGCTGTCCAAACCGTCTGGGCGAGATATTCCAGATTGACTTGGTGGCAGATGCCGGTGCCCGGCGGCACGACCCGGAAATTGTCGAACGCGTCCTGGCCCCATTTGAGAAAGCGGTAGCGCTCGCCATTGCGGCTGTATTCGAGCTCGACATTGGCCTTGAACGCCTTGCTGGTGCCAAAGGCGTCGACGATGACCGAATGGTCGATGACGAGATCAACCGGCACGAGCGGATTGATTTTTTGCGGATCGCCGCCAAGTCTGGTCATGGCGCCGCGCATTGCCGCGAGATCGACGACAGCCGGAACGCCAGTAAAATCTTGCATGAGAACTCTTGCGGGCCGGAATGCGATTTCACGTTCGGTTGCGCCTTTATTTGCAAGCCAGGCGGCAACAGCTAGGATATCCTCTTTGGTAACGGTGCGGCCATCCTCGAAACGCAAAAGATTCTCGAGCAAAATCTTCATCGAAAATGGCAATTCCGAGATGCCCGCAAGCCCGTTTTTCTCGGCCGCCTTCAGCGAGAAATAATGATAGGTCTTGGCGCCCACGGTGAGCTTTTTGCGGCAATTGAAGCTGTCAAGCGAGGTCATGGGACTTGTCCCCGTTAGCTCGAGGGAGGAAGGGAATGCCCCGGCGCATATAAATACCGCCGGACAGGTCTGCCCGCGAATCGATCAACATGCGACTTTCTGCCTCAAATTTGACTGTCGAGCGCGGTGGCCGGCCCATTGTCTCGAATCTGTCGTTTGCGCTTGATGCCGGCGAGTATCTCGCCGTGACAGGTCCCAACGGGGCAGGAAAATCCACCCTTTTGCGCGCTCTTGCAGGGTTCTTGCCTCTAAGTTCCGGTACTGTCTCGCTTTCGCCTGAGCCGCAACACAGCCTCTCCCAGCAGGTCCACTATGTCGGCCATGCCGATGCCCTGAAAGGCCTCCTCACCGTCAGCGAGAATTTGGAGTTTTTGACCGCGCTTCTCAACGCGGGTTTTGGCGGTCTGCCGGTCGCGGACGCGCTCGCCAAATTGGGCCTCGCACATGCCGCCCATCTGCCGGTCGCCTATCTCTCTGCCGGGCAGAAGCGGCGCGTCGCGCTTGCGCGGCTCCTCGCAATTGGCCGCCCCATATGGCTCCTCGACGAGCCCCTGACCGCACTTGATGCTGGCTCCCGGGTTGTGGTGCGGCAAATTATGAGCGGGCATTTATTGGAGGGCGGCCTGATCATCGCCGCTACCCATACCGGCCTCGACCTAAAGGGCCAGGAACTGCGGCTCGGGCTGGCCTCGTGACAAACACCAACGCCACGCTAAAAAAAAACCCGCTCGCCGCGCTTTTTCTCCGCGACTTCAGGACAGGGCGGCGGGTTGGCGGGGGCACGAGTCTCGGCATCGTGTTTTTCCTCATTCTCGTCACGCTCAGCGCATTCGCGATCGGCCCCGATCTAAATCTTTTGGGCAAGATAGCGCCTGCAATTCTCTGGATTTCGGGCCTGCTTGCGAGTTTGCTGGGGCTTGACAGGCTTTTTCAGGCCGATCATGACGACGGTTCGCTGGATCTCCTTCTCATCAGCAGCACGCCGCTCGAACTCATCGTGCTCGTCAAATGCCTGGCGCAATGGATTCTTACGGGACTGCCGCTTGCCGGCATGGCGCCGATTTTTGGCCTTATGCTCAACCTGCCCGTCTCCGAGCTTTGGAGCGTGACGCTCTCGCTCCTCATAGGCACCCCCGCTCTGACCTTGACTGGTGCCGTTGGCGCGGCGCTGACGGTCAGCGTGAGGCGCGGCGGCTTATTGTTTGCGGTTTTGATCTTGCCGCTCTGCGTGCCAAGCCTGATCTTTGGGGTAGCTGCCGCCGGGGCGACGGAGTCCTCCCCGGTCCCCTTCGCGACCCCCTTTCTCATCCTCTGCGCGCTGACCCTGATTGCCGCGGTAGTCTCGCCGATAGCGGCGGCTGCCGCGCTGCGGCATGCAAGCATGTGAAAAGGGGCTCGGTTTGACAGACGTTTCATCAATCCCGCAGCTATGTTAGGCATTTTACCCGCTCTCGAAGAGAGGAGGATATCTAGCGTACCGTCATGGCCGTCCCTTAAGTCCGGGGATTGACCCGGTCATCCAAATGCCAAAGCTGGGAGTCTGGACGCCCGGCTCAACCCCCGGACGAGATCCGGCGGCGGGCATGACGGCAGGAGTCCTTGAGAGCGAGAGTTGGTATTATCCCTTCCTAAGCCCGCCCCTGGAAAGCCTCCATGATGATGATAAAAAACACGCTGATAACCGCTTTCATGGCTCTGGCGCTTACAGCGTCAAGCGCAGCTCCATCGCTTGCCGGTTTGCGCGCGCGCTTCGCCGAGCAGAATACCGACGTCGCCGATCCCTGCGCGAAGAGTTGCAAGTCGAACGCCGACTATTGCAGAGACCAATGCGCCCATCCCGAGGAGCCGGAACAATGCATCGTGGCCTGCTCGAAATCCGAGTGCGATGACAGTTGCAACAAATTCGAGGAGGCATGCAAACGGCACTGCCCAATGCCCAACAAAGGCTGACCTTGGTGGCGTTCTGAATGGGCCTGCGGCAACGCGCCAAGCGCTTTGCGCCGCCGGTTTTGGTCGTTGCAGCGTTGCTCGCCGACGGGGAATCTTATGTGCGGCTTGGCGGCGTGCCGCCCTATGTTTCGCCCTCGCCTCCGCTCATTC
>CAYWHF010000057.1:0-9888 GCA_964457695.1 uncultured Methylocapsa sp. | reverse complement strand
ACCGCCAAAGCAGTTGACCGTCGCGGTGAAGTCTGGGCCGCCCGTGCCCCAGCTTACGACGTGGCAAGAACCGTTGTTATTAAATCCATACGCCGAGACCTGCACGTGCCCGCCGGGGCCCCAGGGGCTGCCGCCGCCTACGCCGGTGCATGTGACCGAATAGGTCCCGGTCGCAGTCTTAGTGACGGTAATCCCACCGGCCCTGTTTTGGGCGTTAAACGAATAGGTGGAGCTCGGTGTGTAAGGTGTGCCGAGTGCCGGCGATGGATTATTTGCCCAAAGATAGCACAACACTGTCGCTCCTCGCCCGGGATCGGCGAGCGACGGCGTGGTTAAGGCGATGGAACCGAGGCAGAGCACGCAAAAGGCAAAAAGAATTCGTTTCATGATAAGTTACTCCCCTTTGGTAATATTCCCAGCCAGCATTCCGCATGATCTGGGACGGGACTATGTGGCCGGCCAGAAGTGGCGCTTGCAGGATGCTTGAGCGCCAACCGCCGCATGAACTCATCGTTCACCTCGAGATTGAACCATGACTCTCAATTTCCGTCATCCCCTGTTTTGGGGACGCCATATTGCTAGTACGGTCGCGGAGCGCGATTTCTTGCGGGATATCTAACCTAAGGAAATCTCTCGGCTTTAATAATTTTGTTCCAACTGAACCTCAATGAGCTTGGCAAACGCGTCCAAATCCGCCTGCCTAGGCCCGCGGCATTTCGCTCTGGAATCCTAGCCCTTCGGGTTCACAGCGTACAAAATCTCGTCTACGGAGAACAACTGGCGCGAAGGGCTGAGGATTCGGCTGATTTCGCTTGGACCCGCCACAGCTCTCGCACAAAGATGCATTTTTGAATGTTTGATGAGACAACATGCCCAAACGAATGGATCTTTCGTCGATCCTGATTATCGGAGCTGGCCCGATCATTATCGGGCAGGCTTGCGAATTCGATTATTCCGGCACCCAGGCCTGCAAGGCACTCCGCGCTGAGGGCTACCGGATTGTTCTCGTCAATTCCAATCCGGCGACAATCATGACCGACCCGGAAATGGCGGACCGCACCTATCTGGAGCCGATTACGCCCGAAATCGTCGCCAAGATCATCGCCAAGGAGCGCTACGCCGTCCCTGGCGGATTTGCGCTGCTGCCGACGATGGGCGGCCAGACCGCGCTGAATTGTGCGCTCTCCTTGAGGAAAATGGGGGTTCTCGAAAAATTCGGCGTGGAAATGATTGGGGCCAGTGCCGCAGCGATCGACATGGCCGAAGACCGCAAGCTCTTTCGCGAGGCGATGACCCGGATTGGTCTTGCAACGCCGCGCTCGCATCAAGTCAAGACATTACCGCAAGCCCTTGCCGTGTTCGACGATATTGGTCTGCCTGCGATCATAAGGCCCTCTTTTACGCTCGGGGGAACCGGGGGCGGAATTGCCTATAACAAGGCGGAATACATCGACATTGTGGAGCGGGGTATCGACGCCTCGCCGACAAATGAGGTCCTGGTCGAGGAGAGCGTACTCGGCTGGAAGGAATTTGAGATGGAGGTTGTCCGCGACAAGGCGGACAATTGCATCATCGTTTGCTCGATCGAAAATATCGACCCTATGGGCGTGCACACTGGGGATTCGATCACCGTTGCTCCGGCGCTCACGCTAACCGACAAGGAATATCAGACCATGCGCGACGCCGCGATTGCGGTGCTGCGCGAGGTTGGAGTGGAGACCGGCGGGTCGAATGTCCAATTCGCGGTCAATCCAAGGGATGGCCGCATGATCGTGATCGAGATGAACCCTCGCGTTTCGCGTTCCTCGGCGCTTGCATCCAAGGCGACCGGATTCCCGATTGCCAAGGTCGCCGCGAAACTCGCGATCGGTTTCACTTTGGATGAAATCGCCAACGATATTACCGGCGGCGCAACGCCAGCGTCTTTCGAGCCTTCAATTGACTATGTCGTGACCAAGATTCCACGCTTCGCTTTTGAAAAATTTCCCGGCGCGGAGCAAATACTGACAACCGCGATGAAATCGGTCGGGGAGACCATGGCGATCGGCCGGACATTCGCCGAAAGCCTGCAAAAAGGGTTGCGCTCGCTCGATACCGGGCTCGATGGTCTGGACGAGATCGAGGTCGAGGGCCTTGGTCAAGGCGACGACATGAATGTGCTGCGCGCCGCGCTCGGCGTGCCGACCCCCGACCGGCTGCTTGTCGTCGCCCAAGCGCTTCGCCATGGCATGCCGAAAGACGAAATTTACGAGGCCTGCGGCATCGATCCATGGTTTATCGAACGTATCGCGGAAATCCTTGAACTCGAAGCGCGCGTTCGCGCACATGGCTTGCCGGCCGATGCCATAAACCTCAGAATGCTGAAGGCAGCGGGATTTTCGGATGCCCGGCTTTCCTGCCTCGCAAATGTGCCGGCATCGAAAGTCTCCGCTTTGCGCAAAAAACTCGGCGTGTGGCCGGCCTTTAAGCGAATCGACACCTGCGCGGCGGAATTTTCTTCGCCGACAGCTTATATGTATTCGACCTATGCTCCGCCTTTTGGTTTGGCCCAGGCCTGCGAAGCGCGCCCCTCGGCGCGCAAAAAAATCGTCGTGCTCGGCGGCGGCCCAAACCGGATCGGCCAAGGAATCGAGTTCGACTATTGCTGCTGCCATGCGAGCTTTGCGTTGCGCGAGGCGGGATTTGAAACGATTATGATCAACTGCAATCCGGAAACGGTGTCGACCGATTACGATACCTCCGACCGGCTCTATTTCGAACCTTTGACGGCCGAAGATGTGCTTGAAATCCTTGCCAAGGAGAAAGAGGCGGGCGAGCTTAAGGGTGTGATCGTTCAGTTCGGCGGCCAGACTCCGCTCAAACTCGCGCATCCGCTCGAACAAGCGGGCATTCCAATTCTCGGAACATCGGTCGATTCGATAGATCTTGCGGAGGACCGCGACCGCTTCAAACGGCTCCTCGACAAGGTCGGCTTGAAGCAGCCGATGAATGGCATCGCCTATTCAGTCGAGCAATCGCGGCTCGTTGCCGCGGACCTCGGCCTTCCCCTCGTCGTGCGTCCTTCTTATGTGCTGGGCGGGCGGGCGATGGCGATTATCTTCGACAAGACCGCTTTTGACGACTATTTGCTCGGCACGCTTCCGGGCCTCGTTCCCTCGGAAGTGAAGGCGCGTTATCCCAACGACAAAACCGGACAAATCAATACTGTGCTCGGCAAGAACCCGCTGTTGTTCGACCGCTATCTCTCGGACGCAATCGAGATTGATGTCGACGCGCTTTCGGATGGCAAGGATGTGTTCATCTGCGGCGTCATGGAACATATCGAGGAGGCAGGGATTCATTCCGGCGACAGCGCCTGTTCCCTGCCGCCGCGCTCCCTTCCACACGAGACGATTAGGGAACTGGAATCGAGCACAAGGAAGCTATCTTTAGCGCTTGGCGTTGGCGGCCTGATGAATGTGCAATATGCGCTGAAGGACGGAGAAGTTTATGTGCTCGAAGTCAATCCGCGCGCGTCGCGGACGGTGCCTTTTGTCGCCAAGGTCATCGGTTTGCCTGTCGCCAAAATTGCCGCCCGAATTATGGCCGGGGAAAGACTCGCGGGCTTTGACCTGTGCAAACGAGAATTCGATCACATTGGCGTCAAGGAAGCCGTGTTTCCTTTTGCCCGGTTCCCGGGAGTCGATACCGTGCTTGGGCCAGAGATGCGCTCAACCGGAGAGGTCATCGGCCTTGACCGCTGTTTCCCCATTGCTTTCGCCAAGAGCCAGCTTGGCGGCGGAACGAAAGTTCCGCGGAAAGGCACCGTCTTTGTCTCGGTGCGCGACATCGATAAACCGCGCGTCGTGGAAACGGCGCGCCTGCTGGCAAGCCTGGGCTTTAAAGTCCGGGCGACCGGCGGTACCGCGCGCTTCCTACAAAGTGCCGGGGTCGAAACTCAGCGCGTCAACAAGGTTTCGGAGGGCCGGCCGCATGTCGTCGATCTTATCAAGAATGGCGACATTCAACTTGTCCTTAACACGACGGAAGGCGCGCAGGCCCTGGCCGATTCGCGATCATTGCGCCGGGCCGCCCTCTTGCATAAGGTACCCTATTATACGACGCTCGCTGGGGCGATCGCTGCGGCGCAAGGAATCCGAGCCTATCTCGCAGGCGATCTGGAAGTTCGCGCTTTGCAGGACTATTTCAGCTAGAGCGTGGCGAAATCGGCGTGCAGCTGCCCAAAAACGAACTAATGCGACCTTTCTCTTGCGGTCTGCGTCGCCGGGGTGTCTGTTAACGTCTCAAACGGATCCGAAGCGCTTTTGGTGGTTCCTTTGCATCCGCAACACAATATGACCGAGGTCAAAATGAAAAAGGTACGACTTTCATGGCGCATACCAAGGCTACCGATAGGCTTTAAGCTTAGGACGTAAAGGAGAGCATGGTCTTCAAATTAGGAACAGGTTTCTCAGCGAGATCATGCACACTGGCAGCTTTGCGGTTTGGCCGGACGATTCGACGGATGCGGAACGGTCACAGCGGGTAGAGACGAAGTAAAAGAGAATAAACATGGATAAGATTCCCATGACAGCGGGCGGATATTCCACCCTCGAAAAGGAGTTGAAGAGGCGCCAGCAGATCGAGCGTCCGCGGATCATCCAATTGATCGCGGAATCGCGGACGCATGGCGATTTGGCAGAGAACGCGGAATATCACTCCGCCAAGGAAGCTCAGGCCTTAAATGAGATGCACATCGCCGAGCTCGAGGACAAATTGTCGCGCGCAGAGGTTATCGACGTATCAAAACTGTCCGGCAATACGATCAAATTTGGTGCAACTGTGACGCTTGTCGACGAGGACACGGAAGAGAAGCGGATTTTCCAGATCGTCGGCGAGAGTGAGGCAGACGTGAAGGCGGGCCGGGTGTCGATCACTTCGCCGACGGCGCGCGCTCTGATCGGCAAGAAGACCGGCGATTCGGTCGAAGTCAATACGCCGGGTGGCGGCAAGAGCTATGAGATTCTGGACGTGGCATTCCAATAGGCGAAGCCCAAACGTGGGGAGGCTTTGTGTGCTCGTGCGCGACGAGAGCGGGTACGTTTGCGCCTAGGCCACTACGAGGCGGCCGGTCCCGGCATTGGGATAGGCATGTGCACGGTTTGCGCGGCTCACGTGAACGTCAACGTTGTCAGTCTCTGATCGACCAGCCCTCTATGCTTGCGTGTGCGCCATGATACCCCAAACGCCGGCTTATTTCTTGCCCGCCGGCTCGCCCGAAGCGAGCTGCATTTTCACGATCTTGTCGGGATCGGTGACCGACCCGTTGGCGGCCTTGTCGCCTTTTTTGATTTTATCGACCACATCCATGCCCGAGGTGACCTCGCCCACGACTGTGTAATTGTTGTTCAAAAAAGGCGCGTCGGCAAAGCAGATGAAGAATTGCGAATTCGCCGAATTCGGATCCGCCGCACGGGCCATGCCGACGGTGCCGCCCCGAAAAGGTTCGGCGGAAAATTCCGCGGGAATATCGGGCAGCCCGGATTTTCCCGCCCCGGGTCCGGTGGGATCGCCGGTCTGCGCCATAAACCCGTCGATGACCCTGTGAAAGACAACGCCGTTGTAAAACCCGCGCTTCGTAAGAGTCTCGATTTGCGCCACATGCTTTGGCGCGAGATCGGGGCGGAGTTTTATGGTGATCCGGCCATCCTTTGTGTCGAGATAGATCGTATCCTGAAGTTCCTTGGCCGGCCCGGCAAAGGCCACGCGCGGCGTCTCAACGCAACTTACGCCAAGAGCCAACACCAAGCCGAAAAAGGTCATCACGCGTCGAAGTGTCATTTGGTCTGATCCTTTCGAAAAGCATGCGCTTGCCTACGCAGGCTTGCGCATTTTTGCGAGGGCAGCCGCGACTGCCGGGGGCACGAAAGGCGAGGGATCGCCTTCGAGCGCGGCGATCTGGCGCACCAATGTCGCGCTAATGTGACGAACCTCGGGCGATGCGGGGAGAAACACGGTCTTGATTTCCGGCGCCATCAGAGCATTCATCGCCGCCATCCGCATTTCCTCGTCGAGATCTGTTGCGTCGCGCAGGCCACGCAGCATGAGTGCCGCTCCTGCTGCCCGCGCGGCCTCGACCGCGACGCCGGAGAAGGTGCACACCGATAGCTTGCATTTTTGCGCAGACGCAAGCTCGCTGCAGACTGCCTTGATAAGGCGCGTGCGCTCCTCGACGCTGAACATCGGCGCCTTTCCCGGATGCACGCCGATTGCGATGACGAGCTCATCGCAGACCGTGCCGGCGTTTTTGATGACATCGGCATGGCCATTCGTCAATGGATCGAAGGATCCGGCATAAAGAGCGACCCGGCTCATGCTCCTCTCCCCGCGGGGGCGATAGGTCTAAGCCCTCTCAATGTACGCCGAGCTTCTTTTGCAGGCTAGTAGATGAAGTCGTGTATTGGAACGTCAGCCGTTTTCCGGGATAGACATAGTGATAGATTTTTTGCGCGGCGAGCGCGCTTTCGTGAAACCCGCACAAAATGAGTTTCAACTTTCCCGGATAGTGGCTGATGTCGCCGATTGCGAAAATGCCCGGCACGTTGGTCTCGAACGTCTCCGTACTGACCGGAACAAGATTTTCGTGCAGGTTCAAGCCCCAGTTCGCGACAGGGCCAAGCTTCATCGTGAGCCCGAAAAAGGGAATGAGTTTTTGGCACGGGATCTCCTGCGATCCGCCGCTTGAATCCTTGAGGGTTAGGGCAAAGAGTTCGCCCGCTTCGCCGGTCAAGGCGGCAATCTGGCCAATGCGCAGGTCCATGCGCCCGGCGGCAACAAGTTCGCGCATCGCCTTGACCGAATGAGGGGCGCCGCGAAAATCGTCGCGCCTGTGAACCAAAGTCAGATGCTTGGCAACCGGCTGCAGATTGAGAGTCCAATCGAGCGCCGAATCGCCGCCGCCAGCGATGACAACATGCTTTCCGCGAAAATCTTCCATTTTGCGCACGGCGTAAACGACCGACATGCCCTCGTAGGCCTCGATTCCGGGCACCGGCGGCTTCTTCGGCTGAAACGAGCCTCCGCCCGCGGCGACAATAACGCTTTTGCATTCAAAGCCTTGGCCGCCGCTTGTGCCGAGACGAAATAATGGCGCCTCGCCACTTCCGAGCACTTCGAGACTTTCGACCATCTCGTCAAAGTGAAAGGCCGGGTGAAACGGCTCGATTTGCCGCATCAAAGCGTCGACGAGGCCTTGACCTGACATTTTCACAAAGCCTGGGATGTCGTAAATCGGCTTCTCGGGATAGAGCTCGGCGCATTGGCCGCCTGGTTTCGGCAGAATATCGATGAGATGCGCCTTGATGTCGAGAAGGCCAAGCTCGAACACGGCGAAGAGGCCTACAGGCCCGGCGCCGACAATGACGACATCGGTCTTTATGCTTTCATTCATTCCTGGCTCCGGAAGCATTTTCGCGATTAGAAAATAGACCTTATTAGTTGCACCGCAAAAGCGGCGTCCACGCCCGCGCTATCAGCCGCCGAGGGGCAAAGGCTCGCCAATGCCGCCTTAGCCTTGCCGCTCCGGCGTCGTGACGACAAGCCCGTCGAGTTCCTGAATGACCTTGATCTGGCAGCAAAGCCGCGAATTGGGCTGAACTTTGTAAGCAAAATCAAGCATATCTTCTTCTTGATCCGAAGCCTTGCCAGTTAGACCTGACCATTTTTCGTCCACATAGACATGGCATGTCGCGCAGGCGCAGCCGCCGCCGCATTCGGCGGTAATTTCGGGGATCGCGTTGCGGATGGCGCTCTCCATGACCGTCGAGCCTTCTTCGGCATCGATGGTCCGGGCCTCGCCAAAAGAGTCGATATAGGTGATTTTGACCATGAAACCTGCATGCCGCGTTCGCCGCAAGGCAGCGGAAAGTTTTTTTGGATGAGGGCGTAAGTCTATATTTGCGGCGGTTTCTATAATCAAGTGCCGCAGTGCACAAACCGGAGCTTCAAGTTAGCGGGCGCGGGCCTGGCGGCTCAACAGCCCCCGAGGATCGCGGCAAGGCGGCTAGTCGCAACGGCACCCAATCCTCCTTTATTGGTCGCGCAACTATGTTAGGATAGAGGATTAGTTACGCGGGTCTAAATTGGACTGTGCTTCGCTTAGTTCCGGTGCTGCGCCGCCTAATGGGTTTTGTACGGGGCGTTAACAGATCTGCGAGCAATGACACATTCGGCCTTCCCCTTTCTCGGCAATTGATTCAGGCCGGACGGCCCTGGCCGCATACAGGCGCAATGAATGACGGATGCCGATGACGACAAACGGGGGGTGGTCCGGCAGGCCGAACGGTTCGGACACGTCCGTGACGCGCATCAAAGGGAGCTCGCGGAAGACTATGTCGAGCTGATAGCCGATCTCATCGAGCAAAGGGGCGAGGCGCGTGCCGTCGATTTGGCCGGCTGCCTTGGAGTGACCAACGCAACCGTCAACAATACGATTCAGCGTCTGCGCCGCGACGGGCTAGTGACAGCCAAGCCCTATCGCTCGATTTTTCTCACCGACCAAGGGCGCGAGCTGGCGCAATCGTCGCGCGAGCGCCATTGCGTGGTGCGCGACTTTCTGATCGCGCTTGGCATCGATGCCGAGACTGCGGGCGCGGACGCCGAGGGGATCGAACATCACGTCAGCGATGCGACATTAAACGCCTTCCGCAATTACGTCGGAAAGCGGCGCCGCGATGGCCGGAAGGACAACGCAAGTGACTGATTTGTGGTCATTCAGAGCAAAGACACTACGTTCGTCGCGCACATGACTTCGAATCGCGTCGATCATCTGCTGAATTGAGGCTCGGTCCGTTTTCCTATTTGCAGGCTCGCTGCGCTCAGGTGCGGGCGCGCTCGTGCCAGGGGATATCGTTGAGGGGCGCGATTGCCGCCGCGATGTCGCGCGCGGCGGCCATATGCGCAGGGTTTTCGACATCGAAAGTTTCCACTGTCGCCGACATCAAGACCCCCCATCGGGCAGATGCTCGGCGATGCAAGACGCTGGCGGCGTCACGAGCGAAGCAAGCCAAGGGCAAAGATATTGGATCCAAGACTCGTGGAGATAAGTATTGGGAGGAGCCTGTGTTAAGAGGGGGTCTGGACAAGACATGGCGCAGACCGGATCCCAAACTTCGACGATGGCGAGAAGGGCGGGTTTGAAAACGCTATAAGTCGTGAGCGCCGGGTCAGGAATAAAACCTAAATTTGTCGAGAAGGTAATATCATGTGGAAAAGGCCATGGATAGGTCGATCCGGCGCGAATACACACTGCGAATATGCTGTCGCGAGGCTGTTCCCGCGTCACGGCGCCAAATCGATAACCCTGAATCGGCTCTGGCTCTCCCCAATCGTTCTTAATTACCCCAGCGGCGACTTCCTGGGCGTAATGATTCCGCACGGTCTCGAACTTCTTTGGGTGCTTGGAAACGCAGGTCCAAAGAGCAAACACGGGGTCGATCCGCTGCACGTGATCGATCATCTGAACGAAGCGGGCAGCAAGCGCCTCCGGCGTTTCCGCCCGTCGCTCCCAATGGGCCTGAACGTTGAAATCTAGGCCATACACACGTTTCATTATGGCACCTCAGGGGGCACGATATTACGATTCTCCCTTTGAGATCCTTATCCCCGTCGAAAAGCTTACGCGCCTCGTCCGCCGTTTCATCCTCCGCGAAATACCATTCCATCGCGCGGCCTTGGCCCGCTTGGAGTTGTCGCGTGGCTTGATCGATCCACTCCGCTCGAATTGCCCGGATCCACCCGCCGCGTCTTCCGGCGCAATAGCTTTCCCCCATTTCAGCCAAAGCAATTTTCCTTTTTCCACGGTCAGAGAGCGGCGGCCATTTTTCAACCACCAGGCTTTTGGCCGCAAAA
>CAYWHF010000056.1:0-10003 GCA_964457695.1 uncultured Methylocapsa sp. | reverse complement strand
GTGCGTTCGGCTAGGCGTTTACTTCTTTTTTGGGTATTTTTTGCTGGACCTCATCATGGTGGACGGCGAATGCCGCGGCGTCGTGGCATGGTCTTTGACGGATGGTTCGTTACACCGGTTTCGCGCGCAGATCGTGATACTTGCGACGGGCGGCTACGGGCGCATCTATTTCTCCTGCACTTCGGCGCACACCTGCACCGGAGACGGCAATGCCATGGTGCTGCGTGCGGGGCTTCCCCTCCAGGACATGGAGTTTGTCCAGTTTCATCCCACGGGCATTTATGGCGCGGGCTGCCTCATTACCGAGGGCTCGCGCGGCGAAGGCGGCTACCTTACCAACTCCGATGGCGAGCGTTTTATGGAACGCTATGCGCCTTCGGTAAAAGACCTCGCGCCGCGCGATATGGTCTCTCGCGCGATGACCGTCGAAATCCGCGAAGGACGCGGCGTCGGCAGGCTCAAGGACCACATCTATTTGCACCTGGAGCATCTCGACCCAAAAATTTTGCATGAGCGCCTGCCTGGCATTTCCGAAAGCGCCAAAATTTTTGCGGGCGTCGATGTCACCAGGGAGCCCATCCCGGTGCTGCCCACGGCGCATTACAATATGGGCGGCATTCCGACGAATTTTCATGGCGAAGCCATCACCAAAAAGGGCAGCGACCCGGACGTGGTCGTCCCGGGCCTCATGGCAATCGGCGAAGGCGCTTGTGTGTCCGTCCATGGCGCGAACAGGCTCGGCTCGAATTCCCTCATCGACCTCATTGTTTTTGGCCGCGCCGCGGCATTGAGGGCGGCGGAAATTGTCACGCCCGGCGCCAAACAGGCAGAGCTTCCGGGAGATTCGGTTGACCAGCCGCTCTCTCGCCTCGACCGGTTCCGCTATGCCAAGGGAGATGTGCCGACCGCGGAACTTCGCCTCAGGATGCAAAAAGTGATGCAGAACCATTGCGCGGTTTACCGTGCCGGTCCGGCATTGGACGAGGGCGCGCAACTTATCCAAGAGGTCTGGGCGGCGCGTGAAAACATCGCCGTGACCGACCGCTCGTTGATCTGGAACTCCGATCTCGTCGAAACTTTGGAATTCGACAATCTCATCATCCAGGCAGCCGTTACCATGGAGGGCGCGAAGCAGCGTACCGAATCGCGGGGAGCGCATGCACGGGAAGATTTCCCCGAGCGTGACGACCGCAATTGGATGAAGCATACTTTGGCCTCGATCGATAACGAAAAACGTACGGTCTCGATCGACTACCGACCGGTGCATAGTTTTACGATGACCAATGAAATGCAGTATATCGAGCCGAAAAAGCGCGTGTATTAAATCAGGTGTCTTCATTTGCTTACTGGCGATAAAGAATCAAACGAGCCTCTTCGCGCTGCCTTTCCTCTCTTCCAGGAAGGAGAGTACGATTTTTGTTTTAAAAAATCGGCGTGGCAGATTGGACTTCACTCGACTTACCCGGACAGTTTGAAACGAAAAATAGCAGCAGCTGTCATTAGCGAGCAACTGGGCCTTCGTTCTGTGGACTATGTGCTCAAAAACTATCTCGCTGGCGTAACATATACTCAGGAAGATGGGACCAGGTTGGATCTTCGCATTCGTTCTTTCGTATCGCGCAAAATGCTCGACCTTGAATCGTTAATTGCTTGTGTGAGTGAGCTCCCGAACAAGCCCTCATGTAAGTTTGTTAGCGAGTGGACGTTAGCGCGAGCACCATTTTCGATGGAACTGTTAGCCTATTGTGGACAAAGAGGAGCCCTGTTTGAAGCGTTGGCGATTGCCCGAATGATGTTCGAGCAACTCGCTTGGGCATATGTGATCAACACCGAAACAGACGAAAATGCAGTTCACAAGCTCTCGGCGTCCCGAGCAGTTGCTTTTTTTAAGTTGAAGTTTTGCTTTGCTGGTAAACTATATGGTTGGTTGAGTAATCATGTTCACTGGGCCTTTGATGGCCACAAAAAGAGCATGATTTCTCGCGGAAAAGAAAAAGGTCACTGTCTAGCCTCGTCGTATTTTAAGGCGCTCGTTTTTTCGATTATGATATTGTTTTCAAAGCTTTACATTGACGTCGTATGGGACCTATATGGTGGAAAACTCAGTATGCACCCGCCAGACAGGCTTAAACCGCACGACAAGTTAGCTCTGACAGAAGAGTGCGTAGCCCTTCTAAATGACATACGTAGTTACGATAACCATGATGCGGATTTAAAACTTTTGTCTTTAATGCTGGAGGAATAACAACCTAGGAACGCATCATGGTCCAATTCAGGCTCCCCGCAAATTCGCGCGTTCAAACTGGAAAAACCTGGCCGAGGCAGGGCGAGCCCAAAAACCTCGTCGAACTCAAGGTTTACCGCTGGAACCCGGACGACAATCAAAATCCGCGTCTCGACACCTATTTTGTCGATCAAAGCGATTGCGGCCCGATGGTGCTCGACGCGCTTATCTGGATCAAATCGAAGATCGATCCAACGCTCACCTTCCGCCGCTCCTGCCGCGAAGGCATTTGCGGCTCTTGTTCGATGAATATCGACGGCACTAACACGCTCGCCTGCACCAAATACACGGGCGACATCAAAGGCGCGGTCAAAGTTTATCCTCTGCCGCATTTGCCGGTGGTCAAAGACCTCGTGCCGGATCTCTCCACCTTCTACGCTCAGCACGCCTCTATCGAGCCCTGGCTGCAAACAGAGACGCCCGCGCCCGAGAAGGAATGGCTGCAGAGGCCGGAAGATCGCGCCAAGCTTGACGGCCTTTACGAATGTATCCTGTGTGCCTGCTGCTCGACCTCTTGCCCCAGCTATTGGTGGAACGGCGACCGCTATCTCGGGCCCGCCGCTCTATTGCAGGCCTATCGCTGGCTCGTCGATTCGCGGGACGAGGCAACAGGCGAGCGGCTCGACAATGTCGAGGACCCTTTCCGCCTCTACCGCTGCCACACCATCCTCAATTGCGCAAAGGCCTGCCCCAAGGGCCTCAACCCGGCAAAGGCAATCGCCGAAATCAAGAATCTTATGATCGCCCGGCAGATCTAACGCGGGAGCTACGCCTTTCTGAAGCCTCAATCCGCATGCACATTCAGCGGCAGGAGGCCCGAAAATGCCGCGCTTTTCGATTTGCACTGCCGCCGTGCTGCTCATCTGTTCGGCCGGTGCCGTCCCCGCAGCCGAGCGGCCAACCGCCTATGACGGGATGATTGCCCGCTACGCGAAGGCGCATGGCGTGCCGGAAGCTTTTGTGCACCGCATGGTCATGCGCGAAAGCCACTACAATCCGCGCATTGTTCATAAAAATTGTTACGGGCTTCTTCAGATCAAGCCTGCGACCGCCCGCAGCATGGGTTTCGGCGGCGATCCGCGCGGGTTGCTCGATCCAGAAACCAATCTCACCTATGCCGTGCCCTATCTTGCCAATGCCTATAGGATCGCGGGCGGCAACGAGACGCGGGCCACGGCGCTCTTTTCCAGCGGTTATTATGCCGCCGCCAAACGGAAAAAAATGCTTAGCGCCTTGCAAACGGCGTTGGCGCCTGCGCTGATGCCGCAATCCGTGCAGCCTCAATAATAAGCGCTGGAGCCTTCCCTGCAATCTCACCGGCGTCAATGCCGGCAAGCTGGCTGGCCGACGCGCTGCGCATCTCACCCTGGTCTGTCGCTGGCTCCTAAAGATCATCCGCTGCCGACAGCCTCTCCAATCGGGGGCGACAAACTCGATCAGAAAGAATATAGTGGAGGTGTCTCAGGGTTCCGGTGGAGTGGCCGCGATTTGGGGGTCCTGTTTCAATATGATCGCTGACTGCTAAGGAGGAACGGAAATGGCAGCGTTCCATGTGATCTCCGGTCCGGGTGACACTCCGGCTCATCTCATAGTGCACAAGATCTCGATGACTGACCTCAAATATGCATTGACCAAAGGGGTCGACGATTTCCTGGCAATGCCCTCCGCGCTGATTTTTCTCGGGCTGATTTACCCCATCGTCGGCTTCTGCCTCGCGGGCTACGCGGTGCCCATACTTTTCCCGCTCATGTCGGGTTTTGCTCTTATTGGGCCGTTCGCCGCCATTGGCTTATATGAGATTAGCAGGCGACGGGAACATGGCCTTGAGACTCATTGGTCGGATTTCTTCAAAGTCTGCCGCTCCCCTTCGGTGTTCTCGCTCGTTGCGCTTGGTCTATTGCTTTTGATCATTTTCCGCCTTTGGCTCGCAGCGGCCGAGGGCCTCTATGGCTGGCTCTATGGCCCGAGCGAACCGGAGTCCTATATTGGATTTCTCGTCGATGTCCTCACCACCGCTCGGGGTTGGACTATGATCGCCCTTGGAAACACGATCGGCGCTGCCTTTGCGGTGTTGGTGCTCAGCATCAGCGTTGTTTCCTTTCCTCTGCTCCTCGACCGGAAAGTTGGTTTGGTGGTGGCGATCCAGACGTCGGTCCGCGCGGTGTTGGAGAACCCTTATACTCTGGCGGTCTGGGGTTTGATCGTCGCGGGGCTTTTAGCAATGGGCTTCGCGCTTTTGTTCGTCGGACTAGCTGTCGTGGTGCCGGTGTTGGCCCATTCGACTTGGCACCTTTATCGCAGAATCGTGGAACCTGTCCCTCCTGCTAGTGCCTAACTTTGAAGGAAATATCCGGCGCGCCGCTTAACACTCCGGGCCGGATCGCGCAACGCGCTCATCTTGAAGCATTAGACGCCCCGATCTCTGACTGGGGCCACTTCAAATCGACCAGTCGGCGGCGAGATCCTCGAGGCGGTCGACGACACCCCGCTTGGCGAGGAAAGCCAGAACTCGTGCCGCTGCCTCGGCAGCGCTTTCCTTGTCGCGGCCAATGATGAGTTCCGGCGCTTCTGGCCGCTCGTAAGCCTGACCGATACCGGTAAAATTTTGGATCTCTCCGGCGATCGCCTTTTTGTAGAGCCCCTTGGGATCGCGTTTGATGCACTCCTCAAGCGGCGTTGCGACAAAAATCTCGATAAATTCTTGATTGTCGAGAAGTTCGCGGACCATCCGCCGCTCGGCTCTAAAGGGCGAGATAAAGGAGCAGAGCACAACCAATCCGGCTTGCGTCATGAGCTTTGCGACCTCGCCGATGCGGCGGATATTTTCGACGCGGTCCACCTCGGTGAAGCCCAAATCCTTATTGAGCCCATGGCGAACATTGTCGCCATCAAGCAAAATGGTGTGGATCCCGTTTGCACAGAGCCGGGATTCGACGAGATTGGCAATGGTCGATTTACCGGAACCCGAAAGACCGGTGAACCACAGGACCGCCGGCTGGTGATGCTTGATGTTTGCGCGGTCCAGTTTGCTGACGCTCAAGCCCTGAAGATGTATGTTCGTCGCGCGGCGAAGCCCGAAGGCGATCATCCCTGCCGCCGCCGTGGCATTGGTGAGGCGGTCGATCAGAATAAAAGCGCCTGTCGCCTTGTTTTGCTTGTACGGGTCGAAGGCGAGCGGCGCGCTGGCGGCTAGATTGCAAAAACCGGCCTCGTTGAGCCGCAATGTTTTGGCCGCGAGTTCGCTGAGAGTATTGACATCGAGCCGGTGCTTCAGCTCTGTCACCGAGACTGGAACGGTTTTGGCGCCCGTTTTCAACAGATAGGAGCGTCCAGGCAGGAGCTTATCGTCGCTCATCCAAAAAAGATGTGCGGCAAACTGCTGCGACACTTCCGGCCGGTTCTTCGGATCGCACAAAATATCGCCGCGGGCGATATCTAGCTCGTCGGTCAACGTCAGGGTGACCGAATCACCAGCCGTTGCGGCCTCTAAATCGCCATCCGCCGTAACGATACGCGCGACCTTCGACAAACGGCCCGAACAGGCGGCGGCGATCTCATCACCCTGACGTATCGATCCGCTAGCGACAGCACCCGAAAAACCGCGAAAATCGAGATGCGGACGATTGACCCATTGGACAAGGAAGCGAAAGGGCTGGTTGGCACGTTCCTCCGCGATATCGATTGTCTCGAGATAATCGAGCAGAGCGGGACCGCGATACCAGGGCGTATTTGCGCTCGGCCTCGAAACATTGTCGCCGTAGCGCGCCGAAATCGGAATGGGCGTGACCGATTTAAAATTCAGCGCGGCGGCAAAGCCCAAAAAATCCGCGCTAATCTTTTCAAAGCAGGCCTGGTCGAAGCCGGTCAAATCGATCTTGTTGACGGCAAGCACCACATGTTCGATGCCGGTCAGCGAGACAATTGCGGCATGCCGGCAGGTCTGGGTCAGGATTCCTTTGCGGGCGTCGACGAGCAAAATCGCGAGCTCGGCACAAGATGCGCCAGTTGCCATATTGCGGGTATATTGCTCATGGCCTGGCGTATCGGCAATGACGAATGAACGCTTTGGCGTGGAGACATAGCGGTAGGCAACATCAATGGTGATCCCCTGTTCGCGCTCGGCTTCAAGCCCGTCAACAAGCAGCGCGAAGTCGATATTGTCGCCGTCAGTGCCGTGCTTTTTAGAGTCGCGTTCGAGTGCTGCAAGCTGATCGTCGAGAATGAGGCTCTGCTCATATAACAAGCGGCCAATCAGCGTCGATTTGCCATCGTCAACCGAACCGCAGGTAAGCAACCGCAACGTGGGGAGTAAAGCCGCGCCGGATTTGAGGTTCGGAATTCCTTGCGTGGCAGAGAGCATCAAAAATAGCCCTCGCGCTTTTTCTTTTCCATCGACCCGGATTCGTCGTGATCGATCAGACGGCCCTGGCGCTCCGACGTGCGCGAGGCGCGCATCTCGGCGATCATTTCGGGCAGAGTTCCCGCGTTGGAGCGGATCGCACCTGTCAAGGGATAGCAGCCAAGCGTCCGAAACCGGACGCGCTCCATGCGCGGCGCCTCGCCGGGAGCCAAAGGCAGGCGCTCGTCATCGACCATGATCAGCGTGCCGTCGCGCTCGACGACGGGACGCTCCTTAGCAAAATAAAGCGGCACGACCGGTATTTCCTCCGCCAGGATATAATCCCAGACATCGAGTTCGGTCCAATTGGACAAGGGAAAAACCCGCATCGACTCGCCTTGTTTGATCTTGGTGTTGAACAATTGCCATAGTTCCGGGCGTTGGTTGCGCGGATCCCAGGCATGGGCCGCGGTACGGTGGGAAAAAATCCGCTCCTTCGCCCGGCTCTTTTCCTCGTCGCGCCTCGCGCCGCCAAAGGCCGCGTCAAAATGCCATAGATCGAGCGCCTGACGCAGCGCCTCGGTCTTCATCACTTGCGTGTGTACGGACGAACCCGAAGCAATCGGAGAAACACCCCGCTTGAGGCCATCCTTGTTGATATAAACAAGCAATTCCATCCCCGTCCTTTTCGCGGCTTCATCACGAAAGGCGATCATTTCACGGAATTTCCAAGTCGTATCGACATGAAGCAGGGGAAAGGGCGGCTTTGAAGGAAAGAAGGCCTTTTGCGCGATATGCAGCATGACGCTTGAATCTTTGCCGATCGAATAAAGCATCACCGGACGGACAAATTCGGCTGCCACTTCCCGCATGATGAAGATCGATTCCGATTCGAGCCGGCGCAAATGAAGGCTTAGCGGTGTTTTCACAAATAGCACCTGTTATACAGATAATTTCACGTATTCTGAGTTGTTATTATTCGATTGCTTCCGTCAGTGCAATGTCGCAGGAGGGAATCAAAAGCGGAACACCGGTTCGGTCGACGGTTTGAGACAAACGGCAATCCCGGCGCTGAGCAATACGACAGCCTCGCACGTTTTGGCCAGCTCCTGGTTTAAGAGACCCTGAGCGTCCCGGAACGCGCGGGCGAGATCGTTTTCCGGCACGATCCCTCCGCCAACTTCGTTGGATACAAATATGACGGGACCTGGCAGTCCGGCAACGCTTTGTGTGAGCTTCTTTGTCGCGGCAGCGATATCGTGATGATTTAGCAGAAGATTGCTGAGCCAAAGTGTCACACAATCCGCCACCACGATCCGCTCCTTGCGTGCTTCGCGCCAAAGCGCCTCCACAAGCGCGACAGGCTCTTCGACGACCACCCATCGCGTGCCCCTCGCCGCGGCGTGGCGTTTTATCCGGGCTGCCATTTCGGCGTCGTGCGCTTCCGCGGTCGCGATCAGCACCGGCTGAAGGCGCGACGATTCGGCGAGCCTTTGCGCATAGCGGCTTTTGCCGGATCGCGCGCCGCCAAGGACGAGAAGACTTTTCGCTCGAATTTCGGTGCCTGGCATAGCGATCTGCTCCTTAGCGGAATTGGATTTTCGCTGTAAAGAATGAAACTGCGGTCCGATAGATAGCTCAGTCACCAGGACTCTGACGGATTTGAGCCTGGCAGTTGCTCTACCGGCTACAAAGACAGTTCAATCAACGCGGATGAGGAGCGCGAAGTGAAGCAAGACCAAATTGAACAAAAAACAGATTCTATCGGCATCCGCGAACAAATTAACCTCGCGAGCTCTCGTCTGCATCCGGGGACGATTGACCTCCTTGCGGAGATGTATGGCGCCAACGAGCTCTATGGGACGAATGGCAATGGGCTGGTAACCGTCAACAAAAACGTACGAATCACCGTCGAACAAGGCGCAATGATGCATAAACTGATGCGCTCCTATTCGGTCAGGAGGTCCTTAGAAATTGGATTCGCCTATGGGTTTTCTACGATATGGATGCTTGATGCGCTGCAGTCGCGGCGCGATGCAATGCATGTAGCTATCGATCCGTACGAAAAATCTCATTGGCATGGCATAGGGCTTACTCAGGTCAAAAGACTGGCACAAAAAACGGAGTTCGAGTGGAAAGAGGACTTTTCGATCCATGCTCTGTCGGACCTGATTCGAAAGGGAGAAAAATTTGACTTCATATTTATTGACGGGAACCATAGATTTGATGACGTGATCGTTGATTTTTATTTGTCGAATCAAGTCTTGTGGTCTGGCGGACTCCTCGTTTTCGATGATATGTGGATGAATTCAGTTCGAGCAGCGACGAATTTCATCGTCAACAACCGTTCATTTGAGGTGGTTCCCCAACCTGTCGAAAACATGCTCGTTTTGCAAAAAACTCACTATGACAATCGAGATTGGGATCATTTCATTAGTTTCGAAGTCCTTGGCACTGCAAAAATCACAAAATCTCCACCGCCGCTATTGTCGACTGTGACAAACAATATTGCGAGGCTCTTTCGCAATCTTGGCAAATCCTTTTGATAAGCGGGGCAACGGCTACGTTTCCATCATATCGATCTTTTCGAGATGCACCTCGCGGTAAATAGAGATGGAAATAGCTCAAAGCTTGGGTGGCGGGGCGACGGTGCATACGGCTTCACCACTCGCTGCTTTGACCTTTCGTCACCCCGCCCCCAAAAGCCTTATCGCTTCACCGCGCTCAAAGGTATTCAAGAGAAGGCGCAAGGCCTCGCCGCGCGGTCCCTCGAGCCGGGGGTTCTCGCTAACAATTCGCCTTGCTTCGTCCCGCGCCAAGGCAAGCAAAGTCGCGTGCGCGGCGAGATCGGCCACGCGCAACCCGGGCAAGCCAGACTGTTTCGTACCGAGCACCTCGCCCTCGCCGCGCAAGCGCAAGTCTTCCTCGGCAATCCGAAAACCATCGTCCGTCTGTCGCATGATCGCAATCCGCGCCTTGGCCGTCTCGCCGAGCGGTGCGCGGTAGAGAAGCAGACAGGAGGATTTGGCCGCGCCGCGCCCAACCCGGCCACGCAATTGATGCAATTGCGCGAGCCCGAACCGCTCCGCATGTTCGATCACCATGATCGATGCTTGCGGAATATCGACGCCGACCTCGATGACCGTCGTTGCGACCAAAATTTGCGTTGTTCCTTCAGTAAATGCGGCCATCGCGCCGTCCTTCTCGCGGCCTTTCATTTTGCCATGCACGAGCCCGACCTTGTTGCCAAATACGTCTTGCAAATGAACAAAGCGGTCTTGCGCGGCTGCGGCATCGAGCGCCTCGCTTTCCTCGACTAGCGGACCGACCCAGACGACACGGGCCCCATCCGCAAGGGCCCGTTGCAGCCGTGCCAGGAG
>CAYWHF010000055.1:0-10058 GCA_964457695.1 uncultured Methylocapsa sp. | reverse complement strand
GGCGATCGGCCGAGTGCGTGACACTTTGGGCTCGTTCAATTTGTGCAGGAAGGGGGTATTATATAAGCCTTTCCAGTTCGCCTTCAATCTCATGTCTTTGCATAGAGTGTTTCCTTTCCATATCGTATGCGGCGCGCGTGGATAACGGTACGGCCGGCAAGTCTTGGCGCAGGCCACGCCGGAAGATGTAAGGAGCTGCCCGCTATGACGGGGCGAAGGATCAAGCGTTGCGAGGAAATCGGATTTGCAGCACATTGGAAAAACCGGGCAAATCCGCGCCGCCTTGTCGAGAATGTACCCGCTTCGCTTGGATCGAAAGGTCAGCGAGGGGCCGATCGCTCTAGAAGTTAAGAATTCCTGCAATAAATAACTGCCGGTGTCACACAAGCAGCCATTCCTCCGGGCAGGGAGGTTTTGCGGCAGTCTGCCATGCGCGGGGTCTGCTGCCGGTTTCTGCTTAGTTTGCTCGTTATCTCGGGCTGCTCGACGAGATGCAATCCACAGAATGCGCCATGAAGATTCCCCCTAACAGCACCCTGCTCATGATCGGTGATTCAATTACCGACAGCGGCCGTGGCCGGCCTATCGGCGAATCCGGGGACCTCGGCAATGGCTACGTCGCCCTTGTCCATGCCCGGCTCAGCGCCACCTGCCCGGAGCAGCGCATCCGTATCCGAAACATGGGAATCGGCGGCCATACCGTGCGTGATTTGGCAGCCCGCTGGCAATCCGATGTCTTGGACTTGAAGCCTGATTGGCTCTCTATCATGATCGGCATCAACGATGTCTGGCGCCAGTTCGATGCTCCCCTGCAAACGGAATGGCACGTCTCGCTTGACGAATATGCTTCCACTTTGGAGCAACTCGTCCGCACCACAAGGCCTCACCTCAAAGGTTTGGTGCTCATGACGCCCTATTTCATCGAACCCGACCGAGAGGATCCCATGCGGGCGATGATGGACCGGTATGGGCAAGTAGTGCTGCGGCTCGCTGAGAACTACGAAGCCATTGCGGTGGATACCCAGGCCGCGTTCGATGCCGTCTTGACCGAATTTCATCCGATGGCGCTGGCAGGCGACCGGGTGCATGCGAATTTGACGGGCCATATGATTCTAGCACGGGCCTTTTTGAATGCACTGGAGTACGCATGGTGAACGCGACAGGTGAGCGCGCCTCCCGCCATTCAACGAGCAATCGCTTTGACTGCCTTGTCCAATTGGGGTCCTGACATGGGACCGCAAAGAGGATCGTCGTTCCTCATCGCTCCCAAACGCTATGCTGGAACCGGCTGGCTGCCGCTGTTTGGCTTTGCTGTTTGCATGGTTTTAAACATCGCGCCGCCTGGCTGCCTCGCCGCGGGCTCATCCCAAGCCGCAAGGCGCACCGTCAAAATCGCGAGCGAAGGCGCCCGCCCTCCCTACAATTATCTTGAGAACAATAAACTCGCCGGGTTTGAAATCGATTTGGCACAGGATTTATGCGCCCGCATGAAAGTTTCCTGTACTTTCATGACCCAAAACTGGGATGGGCTTATTCCCGGTCTTCTCGCGCATCAGTATGATGCCATCATGGCGGCGATGGAAATTTCGGACGAGGCCCGCCAGAAAATTGCTTTCAGCAAGCCTTATATCCGCATGCCTTCGGCGCTTGTCACGGTGAAGGAGCATGCCTCGCTTGATACGAGTCCGGCAGGCCTCGTCGGCAAGACGATAGGCGTTGAATCCGGCGGGACCCACCAGGCCTATGCCGAAGATGTCTACAAGCAATCGGAGATTCGTCCCTACGCATCGCTCGACGAGGCTATTCTCGATCTTGCTGAAGGGCGCGTCGACCTTGTCATAGGAGATAAGGATGCCGTTGCGAGCTTCTTGAAAACACGCAAAGAAGGGGAATGCTGCATCATTGCCGCGGATGTGCCGCGCGATCCGGCCTATTTCGGCGACGGGATCGGCATTGGTCTGCGCAAGGAGGACCAAACTTTGAAGGCGATGTTCGAAAAGGCCTTGGATTCGAGCATGGCGGATGGCACATTCACAAAGATCAGGGCCAAGTATTTTGACTTTAAAATAAATTAGCCGGTTCCCCGCACACCGGAATTCGCGCAGAATGGTGCCCATGGCAAGAGTAGCGTTTCTCGGTCTAGGCGTCATGGGCTATCCTATGGCCGGCCACCTCAAAAAGAAGGGCCATGAGGTCACGGTCTATAATCGCACCGCGGCGCGGGCCGCGCGGTGGATGGAGGCGTTTGGCGGACGCAGCGCGCCGTCTCCGAGTGAGGCCGCGAGGGGCCAAGAATTTGTCTTCGCCTGCGTCGGCAACGACGCCGATCTGCGCGCCGTAACCACCGGAGCGCAGGGCGCCTTGGCAACTCTAGAGAGAGGGGCGATCTTTGTCGATCACACAACTGCCTCTGCCGGTATCGCGCGGGAATTATTCGAGACTGCGCGCGCACGAGGCGCGGGTTTCATCGATGCGCCTGTCTCCGGTGGCCAGGCAGGCGCGGAAAATGGCGCGCTTAGCATCATGTGCGGCGGCACTGTCGAGGATTTCGAACGGGCGGAAGCAATCATCGGCGCCTATGCGCGCGCGTCCCGGCTGATGGGGCCCGCCGGCAGCGGTCAGCTCACCAAAATGGTCAATCAGATCTGTATTGCCGGGCTCGTTCAGGGCTTGGCCGAGGGCCTCCATTTTGCCAAGCGCGCCGGGCTTGATCCTATCGCCGCCGTTGAAATCATCAGCAAGGGCGCGGCACAATCCTGGCAGATGGACAATCGCCACAAGACCATGAGCGCGGGCGAATTCGATTTCGGCTTTGCGGTCAACTGGATGCGCAAGGATCTCGCGCTCTGCTTTGAAGAAGCTCGCCGGAACGGCGCAACGCTCCCCGTCGCGGCATTGGTCGATCAGTTTTATGCCGAGGTGCAAAAAATGGGGGGTGGACGTTGGGATACATCAAGTCTCATCGCGCTTCTGGAGCGCCGATGATGATCCTATTGCAGTAAACGGAGATCCACATCTGTCTCTAAAATCCGTTCCTCCATTTTCCGCTCCCGGCGGCGGACAACAACCATGAAAGTGATCACGCCAATGACCGCGCCGCCGAGCGCTGCGGCGCCAAGAGGCCCGGTCACACGATGGATCGATTCGCCGAAGACAAATGCGCCGATCCCAAAAAACATCGCCCAAATGATACCGCCCGCGGCATTGAAAAATAAAAATGGCCGCCATTCGTATTTATTCACGCCCGCAAGAAGGGCCGCGAAAACGCGCAAGAATGCCACGAACCGGCCAAAAAAAACGATCTTGGCGCCATGTCTGGCGAAGAGATACTGCCCCAATCTCAGCCTCTGTTCCGGTAGACGAATAAATTTGCCGTAGCGCAGCACGAATTTCAGGCCCCACGTCCGCCCGATCCAAAAGCCGATATTGTCGCCTATGATCGCGCCCGCCGCCGCGCAGGCGATGACAAGCGCAATCGCAAGCTGGCCAGTTGCCCCGGCATAGACGGAGCCCAGAACGAGTACCGTCTCGCCGGGCAGAGGAACGCCTGCGCTCTCGAGCATGACAATGAGAAAAACGACCCAATAGCCGTGTTGCGCGACGAGCGGTTGCAAATGGCTTAGAAACACCGAAGAGTCCGCTCCACATTCCACAAGCTGATTTGATCCAAGCGCACCCCATCAGATACGCAATCGCCGCGGCCCGGGCAAGCCTCGGTGCGAGCAACAAAGCATCAAATTAGTGCTATCCAATACCGCCGGTGCGGTGCAGCAGACTGTGAGACTGCGCACATGCCGGCCGCATTGAGGAACAAGGTGGTTCTCTTGTGCTCGGTGCCGGCAAACTCGACTATTCGAAAAATTTCATTTGGATGTATCCGCTTTTACTGCCCATCTGAACGTTACGTTTTGTTAAAATATGAAAGAACAAATAGCCCGAGCCATGCGAGGATAAAGATGAGGGATAATACAAGCCAGGGGCGAAGCAATTTCTACGCGCTCTTCGTTGGCCTCGAGGCGCCATTCACTGTGGTTCAAAGGTATCTATGTCGCGAAGCCCTGACCAGCAGGCGGCACGCACGTGTTCCTTTACCTCAGCGAATGAGATCGATATTCCTCATGCGGCAATCGGGCGAGGTCGGGATGAGAACTTTTTTTGCAAGCATTTTGCTATTGGGACTTGGCTCTGGCGGTCTCGTGGTTCCCGCAGCTGCCCAAGAGAAGGCCGTCAGCGTCTACGGCTGGGGTGACGATATCGACCCCAAGGTCATCGAAGATTTTGCCAAAGAAACGGGGATTAAGGTTACGTATGATACTTACAATTCGCGTGCGGCAATTGAAGGACAGGCCCTTGGAGGCAAGGCTGGCTTCGATGTGGTTATTGTTGCTGGGCGCGATCTGCAGCGGTTGATTGCTGTGGGAAAGTTCCAAAGGCTAGACAAAACCAAACTTCCGAACAGCAAAAATCTGTGGCCAGAGGTCATGGCGCGCCTTGGAGCCTACGACCCCGGCAATCAATATGCGGTCAACTACCTGTGGTACACAGTAGGCCTCGCCTATAATGCCGGCAAGATTAGGGAAGTCGTGGGTGATGCGGCAGCCGACGCATGGCAAAGCTTATCTAAGGAATCGCTCATCTCGTGGGATGCCATCTTAAAGCCTGAGAGCCTGCGGAAATTTGCCGCCTGCGGCGTGATGCTCCCTGACAGCGGCGAAGACATGTTTGCGATCGCGCTTATCTATCTTAAAACCGATCCAGCTTCGATGCGGCCGAGCGTTCTCAAATGGGCCGCGGAACTATTGACCATTGCGAGGCGGAAGGCGAAAATTTTCGACTCCGCCGGCTTTGCCGATGCGCTCGCCAACGGCGATATTTGTCTCGCGGTCGGTCAATCCTTTGAGAGTTTTCGCGCACGCGACCGCGCCGTTGAGGCCGACAAAGAGGCTGAAATCGGTTTCGCCATCCCCAGGGAAGGCAGTCTGATGTTTCTCGACAATCTGGCAATTCCTGCGAACGCACAAAATGTCGAAGAAGCCTATGCCTTTATCGATTTCCTTTTGCGGCCCGACGTTGCTGCGCGCAATACGAATTTCACCCATCTCGCGAGCGGGGTTCTCGCCGCCAAGCCGGCGATAGACGCACGCCTTTCTGAAAACGCATCGCTCTATCCGAGCGCGTCCATGATGCAGCGGCTTTTCGCAGCGCCATACCGTGACCCGGTCTCGCAAAAGACGATCGAACGCGAATGGGCGCGAGTCAAAACGGGCAAATTGTTGCCTTGAAGTTGAATCCGGTTTAGCTGCGGCGCTAAATTAAATTGCAGGCTGGATTTGAGCACGGATTCGCACTCGCCGCGAGACTCGCGCCGCTCACGGCGACAGTTGAAAAAGATATCCGCGCCTCACGTCCCGGCGACATAGGGCTTGACCATTTTTGCCGGATCGACGACGCGGTCAAACTCTTCTGCCGTAACATGCCCAAGCTGCAGCGCCGCCTCCTTTAGCGTGAGATCATGCTCCATTGCGTAATGTGCGATTTTCGAGGCCTTGTCGTAGCCAATCAGGGGCACAAGAGCGGTGACAAGCATCAGCGAGCGCTCGACATGCTCGTTGATCTTTTTAAGATTGGGCTTCGTGCCTTCGATGAGATATTTGCGGAAATTGGTACAGCCGCCGCTCAACAAAGTGATGGATTGGATGAGGTTAGCGATCATCAGAGGCTTATAGACGTTCATCTCCATATAGCCGCCTGCGCCGCCAAAACCGACTGCGACGTCGTTCGCCATGACCTGCACCGCGATCATCGTCAGCGCCTCTGCTTGCGTCGGGTTGACTTTTCCGGGCATGATCGACGAGCCAGGCTCATTTTCCGGAAGGGCCAATTCGGCAAAGCCCGCGCGCGGCCCGCAGCCTAGGAGGCGGATGTCGTTGGCGATCTTATAAAGCGACACAGCAAGAGTTCGAAATGTGCCGGAAAGCTGCACCAAGGCATCATGCGCGCCTTGCACAACAAATTTGTTTGGCGCACTGACAAAGGGCAGGCCCGTGAGCTTGGCGATCTCGCTCGCGACAGCCTCCGCAAAACCTGGCGCCGCATTGATTCCGGTGCCAACCGCCGTGCCGCCCAAAGACAGATGATAGACCCCTTTGAGCGCGTCTCCGATTCGCACAAGATTATCGGCAAGCATGCCGGCATAGCCTGACCATTCCTGACCAAGAGTGAGGGGTGTCGCATCCTGCATATGCGTGCGGCCAATCTTGATGATGTCGTCCCATTCGACCGCCTTGGCAGCAATTGAATCATGAAGCGCTTTGACCGCGGGAATCAGCTCCTGCGTGACGCCTAATGCCGCGGCGATGTACATCGCTGAAGGAAAGGCGTCATTCGACGATTGCGACATATTGACGTGATCATTGGGATGGATCGGCTTTTTGCTGCCAAGCGGCATTCCCATAAGCTGGCAACAGCGGTTGCAAATGACCTCATTGACGTTCATGTTGAACTGCGTGCCGCTGCCGGTCATCCACACATGCAGAGGAAACATGTCGTGATGCTGGCCTTGACGAATCTCGTCGCAGGCCTGGTCGATCATAGCGTGGGTTTTGTCGTCGAGGCGCCCGCCGGCATGGTTTGCCCTGGCCGACGCCTTCTTCAATATGGCGAAGGCGGTAATCATTTCGGCCGGCATGATATCTTTGCCGATACTAAAATGCTCGATCGAACGCTGCGTCTGCGCGCCCCAAAGTTTTTCAGCCGGCACCTTGACTTCGCCGAGGCTGTCGGTTTCGATTCTAAAATCGTCCATTTCGGTTCCCTGATTTGCTGGCGTATTCAAAGACACGGCGAAACCGAGCAAGTCCAAAACTATGGCCCGGCGAGAACGCGCGCGCCGAGCCTGATCAAGGCTTGCCGCAAGGGCTCATCCAAGACGTCGCGGGCAATGTCCGCTGCCGCAGCCTCGGTGGCTTGATCTATTGGCCGGACTGCTGCGCGGCGCGCGGCAGTCCGTGCCGCAACCGGGCCTTGCATCAACACAAGACGCGCGATGCACCGCCAACCAAAATAGGCATTCACACGCTCAATAACGACCGGGGCGAGATGCTGCAATTCGAGCGCATATCCCGTCTCGACTCGCACAATGAGCGCGGCCCGGGCGGTATCATGTTTAGCCGCCGGGCCGCTGCGCCGCGCCGGCCATTGCACCTTGATCGGCCGGGACATGGCGGCGAGCCTTTCACCAACAATATCGTGCCAATACAATACAACCCCGGGGAGACCGAATCCGCGCTGGGTCAGCACCGGATTGATCGCCGATTGAATGAGGTCCCCAAGCGGCTGGGACCAAGGGATTCTTGCGACGCGACGATTCCGCATGCTCTCTTATAGCGGATTTCAGACGATCCTCCACGGAAAAAACGATTCGAGCCCCGCGCGCATTCTGAAGTCGTAACAGAACAAGGTCACTGCCGAGCATTCGGGGTGGCAAAATGGGCTCTTGCTCCATCGTGATCCTTGTCTATTGGCTTAGCGCTCAACTCTTTGTATGGCTTGGATTCGCACGCACGTCAGACAACCACAAAAACGCATCTATGGCCTCTAAATCGCGCTGCGCCCGGCACGCCGGCATCGCCGAAGCGCTGCTTGGCTGGTATGATCGTCATCGCCGGGATTTGCCGTGGCGGGCGCCGCCGGGCGCGCGTGCAGACCCTTACAGAGTGTGGCTTTCGGAAATCATGCTGCAGCAGACGACGGTTGCGACGGTAAAGCCTTATTTTGAAGCCTTTCTGTTGCGCTTTTCAAGCGTTATTCATTTTAGTCAAGCGCGCGGCGACGAGGTCCCGGGGAAATGGGCGGGGCTCGGCTATTTTTGCCGTTCCCGCCACCTCCACGCCTGCGCAAAAATTGTCGCGGAACAGTTTGCGGGTAAATTCCCCGAGACCGAAGCCGTGTTGCTTAACTTGCCGGGTATTGGTCCTTACACCGCGGCGGCGATCTCCGCGATCGCCTTTGGACACCATGCGACGGCGGTCGACGGCAATATCGCGCGGGTCGTTGCAAGGCTAGGCGCGATAAAGACGCCGCTGCCTGCAGCAAAGACCAGCATTAAGGCAGAGGCAAGCCAACTCGTGCCGCACGATAGGCCCGGAGATTTTACGCAAGCGATGATGGACCTAGGCGCGATCATATGTTCGCCGAAAAACCCATCCTGCGCCATTTGTCCCCTGCAAAATTTCTGCCTCGGCCATGCCTCGCGAGACCCCGGAGCGCTGCCGCGCAGGGCGGCGCGGCAAGAGCGGCCAGTTCGTTATGGCGCCATCTTTTTGGTCCAGCGTAAGGATGGCGCAGTCCTCGTCCGGACCCGGCCACCAAAGGGACTCTTAGGCGGCATGACCGAGTTTCCTGGAACCGCTTGGGAAACCCAGTTTGATGCGGGCGAAGCCATGAAACACGCGCCGGTTGAAGCAAATTACCGCAAACTCGATAAGGTCATTTCTCACAGCTTCACCCATTTCACCTTGCGGCTTGAAATTTTCGTTGCCGAGATTCCCGCCGGACAATGCGCGCCAGAAAACTGCCGTTTTGTCCCGCGCCGCAGCCTCGGCAAGGAGGCCTTTCCGACCGTGATGCGCAAAGTCTTTGAGGCCGTGCGGCAAAGCGATGCACGCGAACAAGATTCAGCGCATCCGCTCAACGCACTCAGCGCGAAGCAAGCACGCAAATGAATGGTTCTCGCACGTTCTCTTTATGGATAGAACGATAAGAGGCGTAACGCTCGGCGCGTCACTCAATGACTTCGACGATTTGATGCATCGCGAGACCGGCAAGACCAGATTTCCCGATCTTGAAATGAAGGCGTCTGTCAAGCCCTGCGCGATTTGATTTACACCGCGCCGCTTTCCCTGCGCCCTTCCCGTTTTCGCAGCGTATCGTCAAGCAAGCGCGCGAGACTTTTAGGATCTTTTGGGAAGCCAGCCATTATCCACGCCGCCTGCAGCTCCTTCAGCGCCTCTCCGATCGCCCGGCCCTCAAATAGGCCGCGCGCGATCAAGTCCGCGCCCGAGAAGGGCATGCGCGGTTCCTCGGTTTCGGCGAGGCATTTTCGCGCCTCATCCCAGTTGGAATCGTGTTTGGGGAGGGCATCGCCTTGCGCCAATGCCATCGCGTCGGCCGTTGCCTGACGGCCATAATGAAATAGCAAGCCCTGCAACTCGGCGCGCGTTGGCGGATCCTGCCGCCCATGAAGACTCACGAGCGCCCGCGCGGCCTCGTCGAGCCGCCCGGCTTCCGCATTGGCAAGACGCAACTGGGCGCGCAAATGCGCCGCGTCCTCCGGCAAGTAGACGCATAGAGCAGCAAGGCGCAAAAGCGGGTCCTGCGGCGAAACGCTCGTGATCGAGATGACGCGCCGCAGCCGCGCCAGATTTGGAACGGACGCGACGAGCACATGCAAAAGCCCATCGCCGCTCATTTCCGCGCAGACTTCCCCCGCTCGCCTCGCACAAAGAAGTTTTAGGACTTCCGCGCGCACGCGTTCGCGCGAGAGCCGATCGAGGCCCTCCCGAAGGCGGATAGCGGCAGATCGCCCCGCGGGGTCGAGCGGCCCTTCCGCAAAATCGGCGGAAAAGCGGAAGAAGCGCAGGATACGCAAATAATCTTCGGCAATGCGGCGCTCTGGCTCGCCGATAAAGCGCACTTTGCGCGCCGCTATGTCGTCGAGGCTGCCGGTGTAATCGAAAAGCCAGCCGCCGCGCGTCATTGAGAGGGCGTTCATAGTAAAATCGCGGCGCATGGCATCGGCGCGGAAATCGCGGCCAAAGCTGACTTTCGCACGCCGGCCATCGGTCTCGATATCCTCGCGCAGCGTCGTGATCTCAAAAGTCTTTTTTCCGGCGAGCAGGGTCAAGGTGCCATGTTCGATGCCGGTCGGAATGGCACGCATGCCGGCCGCCGTGGCGCTTGTGGCAATAGCCTCTGGCGTCAGAGTGGTCGCAAGGTCAATTTCCTGCACCGGCCTCTGAAAAAGGGCATTGCGCAAGGCGCCGCCGACGACCCGGGTT
>CAYWHF010000054.1:6341-10099 GCA_964457695.1 uncultured Methylocapsa sp. | reverse complement strand
CGATCGCGCTTGCGGACAGTTTTGGTCTTCCGGTCTCGACAACCCATGTGCTGTCGTCGGGTGTCGCGGGCACGATGGCGGCCAATGGTTCCGGCGTGCAAATGTCGACCGTGCGCAGTATATTGCTGGCGTGGGTTTTGACGCTTCCCTCTGCCGTTGCTTTTTCGGCGTTCCTGTTTTTTGTGTTCCGCCGGCTGCTATGAACGCCAGGTTTGCGGACTGAACGCGCCTTTGAAGTCCTTGGTGCGGGCGGTCGGAGTCGAACCGACACTCTGTCAACCAGAACTGGATTTTGAGTCCAGCGCGTCTACCAGTTCCGCCACGCCCGCATAAAGCGCACATACGATCAGTGCGCGGGGAGCGACCCGCCACGGTGCAGAATTGGCTCTTTCTGCCACAAGATTGAAGCGTGTGTCCAGACCTAACCCAGATCCGCCGCGTGATAGCCAAACCTATTCCGCCGCGAGTTTGATGGGCACGGGACTCGAGTGAAACTGCTGCAAAAGAGATTGCTGCTCGGCTTTCGCGGCGTCAAGATGCCTTGCTTTCACATGGCCGAAGCCGCGAATTTTTTCCGGCATCGACGCGAGCGCAACGGCAATAGCATGATTTTCCAACGAGAGAACCTGCAAAATTTCGTTCATCAGAATTTCGTAATCCGTTATCAACTTGCGCTCGCTACGGCGATCTTCCATGTAACCGAAAATATCGAAAACGGTTCCGCGCAGCCATTTGAGCGAAGCGAGAAGGCGGAAGAGCGGCACTATCCACGGACCGAAACTTGATTTCACCGGCTCGCCCTGCGCGTTCTTGCGGCCAAGAAGCGGCGGAGCGAGATGAAATTCGAGGCGCGGCTCACCCTCGAAGGCTGCCGCGATCTGCTTTGCAAACGCGCCATCGCTGTAGAGCCGCCCGACCTCATATTCATCCTTAATTGCGAGCAGCTTAAAATAATAGCGCGCCACGGCTACCGCGAGATCATCGTTTCCAGGCACTTTCGCCTGCTCCGCTTCCTCGACGCGTTTCACCAGAGAAAGATAGCGTTCGGCATAGTCTTCATTTTGATAGGCGGTGAGATAGGAGACGCGCCGTTCGATCAGTTCGTCAAGCGAGCGGGACAGAGTCTGCACGGAGGCGGTGCCGCGCAAAGGTGCGGCAATAGCTTCGACGGCAGCGGCGTCGGCAGCTTCGCGGCGACCCCACAAAAATGCCGCCTGATTCATCTCCACGGCTTCCCCATTGAGCGCAATGGCGCGCAGCAGCGATGAATCTTCGAGCGGGACAAGCCCTTTCTGCCAGGCAAAGCCCAGCATGAACATATTGGCAGCAATCGAATTGCCAAGGAGCGCCGCGGCAACGCCGGTGGCATCGACAAAATATACGCCGTCTCCTGCAGCGTGGAGGATTGCTCGTTTAATCTGATGAGCATGCAGCGAAAAATCGGGATTGTGGGTAAAATCGCCCGGAAAAATTTCCGCAGTGTTCACCACAACGCCCGTTTCGCCCTTGCGCACGGCGGCGAGCACTTTTTTGGACGCGGAGACGACAAGGTCGCAACCAAGCACAAGATCGGCTTCTCCGGCGGCCACCCTTATCGCATGTATATCCTCTGGCTTTGCTCCAATCTTGACATGGCTATAAACCGCGCCGCCTTTTTGTGCGAGGCCAGCCATATCAATGGAGCCGCAGCCCTTGCCTTCGAGATGCGCGGCCATGCCCAAAATGGCGCCGATCGTGACGACGCCCGTGCCGCCCACGCCGGTGACCAGAACGCCATAGGGTTTGGCGCCGATCGCCGGAATGGCGGGGCCGGGCGGGTCTGGAAAATGGTGGGTTCCTTGAACCTTCGCCTTCCTCGGTTGGGCGCCATGCACGGTGACCAGAGCGGGGCAAAATCCGTCGAGGCAAGAAAAATCCTTGTTGCAACTGGATTGGTCGATCATGCGCTTGCGGCCAAATTCGGTCTCAAGCGGCTGAATCGACACGCAATTGGACGTTGCCCCGCAATCGCCGCAGCCTTCGCATAAAAGCTCATTGATAACGACGCGCCGATCCGGATCAGGCATGAGCTTCTTCTTGCGGCGGCGGCGTTTTTCCGCCGCGCAAGTCTGATCGTAAATGAGCACCGTCACGCGGGGGGTTGCCGCGAGTTCGCGCTGCACGCTGTCGAGCTCGTGACGGTCTCGTATTTCGACCCCTTGCGGCCAACGAATCGATGCCGGATATTTTTTCGGCTCGTCGGTGACGACAACAATGCGCTTAACATTTTCGGCGGCGACCTGCCGCGCAACCATTTCCACGGTGAGGCCGCCTTCGAGGGGCTGACCGCCGGTCATAGCGACCGCGTCATTGAACAATATTTTGTAAGTGATGTTGACGCCGGACGCGACGGCAAAGCGAATCGCAAGAGTGCCGGAATGGTCGTAAGTGCCGTCGCCTAGGTTCTGGAAGACATGCGCGCGCTGCGAGAAAGGCGCCTCGCCGATCCAATTTACCCCTTCGCCGCCCATCTGGGTGAAGCCTTCGGTCGAACGGTCCATCCATTGAACCATGTAATGGCAGCCAATCCCCGCATAGGCCCGCATGCCTTCGGGCACCCTTGTCGAAGTATTGTGCGGGCAGCCCGAGCAAAAGTAAGGGACGCGAGTCCCCAATTCCGTGGAAGCGGCGAGCGCCGCCTGGGCGCGTTCGAGCCGGCGCAAGCGGGCCTCGAGCTCCTCGCTCTTATTGAACCGCAGCAGGCGGCGGCCGATGGCGATTGCGATGTCGTTGGCGTCGAGCGCGCCGGTCACCGGGAACAGCCAGTTCCCTTGCTCGTCCTTCTTGCCGACGCAAACCGGCTGGGTGGGCGAGCCGTAAAGCTCCTCGCGCAGCTGCACTTCGATGAGCGAGCGCTTTTCTTCGATAACGATGATGAGTTCCAACCCGCGGGCAAATTCATGCAGGCCTTGCGGCTCGATGGGCCACGTACAGGCGAGCTTCAGGATGCGAAGCCCGAACCGGTTTGCTCCGATCTCGTCGAGGCCAAGATCGTCCATCGCCTGGCGTACATCAAGATAGGATTTGCCAGACGTAATAACGCCGACTTTGGCCTGAGCGCCGCCCGAGGTGATGATCTTGTTAAGACCATTGGCGCGTAGCCAGGCGAGCATGGCGTCGCGCTTAAAATTTTGCAGGCGTATCTCTTGGCCGAGCACCGTGTCGCCCGCCCGTATGTTGAGACCGCCTTCGGGCATCAGGAAGCCGGAAGGAACAACAGGCCGGACGCGATCCAACGAAACATCGATCGAGCCCGTCGATTCGACCGTATCCTTCAGGCATTTGAGGCCAACCCAAGCGCCGGTAAAACGGCTCATGGCATAGCCGTAAAGCCCGTAGTCGACGATTTCCTGAACCCCGGCGGGCGAAAGGATTGGAATCATCTTGTCGACGAAACAAAACTCGGATTGATGCGCGGTCGTCGAGGATTCGGCCGTGTGATCGTCGCCCATAAGCGCGAGCACGCCGCCATGTTTCGAAGACCCCGCAAGATTCGCATGGCGCAAAACATCGCCCGAGCGGTCGACCCCCGGACCCTTGCCGTACCAAGCGAGAAAACACCGTCGAATTTGCCCTCGCCACGAATCTCAGCTTGTTGCGCCCCACAAATGGCGGTTGCGGCGAGATCCTCGTTGAGGCCCGGCCGAAACAAACCCCCCGCTTACTCGAGCGGGCCCTTGGCGCGCGTGAGTGTCCTCACGGCGCTCCCGGCCGCGCTC
>CAYWHF010000054.1:0-6331 GCA_964457695.1 uncultured Methylocapsa sp. | reverse complement strand
AAAAAAAATCGCGGGTTGTGGCTGGTCGTTGGGGTTTTCCCCGTGTGGTGGTCCCCATAAAGGGCGAGCCCCCCGCCATATTTCGATGGGCCCGCAAGATTTGCGTGGCGCAAAACATCGCCGCTGCGGTCAACGCCCGGCCCCTTGCCGTACCACATCGAGAAAACGCCGTTGAACCTTCCTTCGCCCCGCATCTCGGCTTGTTGCGCCCCCCAAATGGCGGTTGCGGCGGGATCCGCTTTGAGGCCCGGCTGAAACAAAACCCCCGCTTCATCGAGCGGGCGCTTGGGGCGAAAGAACGCCAGATCGAGATTGCCAAGCGGCGAGCCGCGATAGCCCGAAATAAAACCCGCCGTATTCAGCCCGTTGCGGCGGTCGAGCTCCTTTTGCATGAGCAGGAGCCTGACAATCGCCTGAGGCCCGGAGACAAAAATCCGCCGCTTCGAGAGGTCGTATTTGTCGTCGAGAGAGGTGGACCGGAGGTCCTGAGGCAATACCTGGGGGAGGTCGACCGGGCCCTTGACCGCGTCCGCCATCGCTAAATCTCCTGCCGGACGCCTGCCGCCCGGCCCGTGAAGAGTGTGCTCCTTCGCCGCCGCAGATATAAGCAGGCAGGATCCTTTTTCCAAGATTTGACCGGCTTTTCCACCGGAAGACGGAATGACCTGTACTGGCGAGCCGAGCTATTCCGCCGGCTCGTGTCACTTCATCCGCCGGTAATTGTAGTCCGGATTGCCCTGCGCCTCTTGCCGCAGCGCCGAGATAGCAGCAATTTCCTGAACCCGCCCATGATGCGGCGAGAAATGGCAGACGGGGTCCGCCTCCCTTGCCTCGCCGGTCAGCGCAAAGGCCTGACAGCGGCAGCCGCCATAGTCGATTTCTTTGCGCGGGCAGGAGCGGCAAGGCTCTCGCATCCACTCAAGCCCGCGGAAGGCGTTGAAGGCTGGCGCGTTCAGCCAAATATCTTCGAGCGATTGATCTTGCACGTTCCAGAAAACAAGATCCGGAATGGTTTCGGCGGCATGGCACGGAAGCGCCTTGCCGGAAGGAGTCACATTCAAAATGCGTTTGCCCCAGCCGCCCATGCAGGCCTTGGGCGTGCGCGCATGATAGTCGGGGATCACGTGATCGATAACGATCTTGCCTGAAAGCCTCGTTTTCAGCGCCTCGACCTCGGCGATGGCCGCTTCTGCCTCGGCCAAAGGCGGCATAAGAGCCGCGCGATTGCGCAAGGCCCAGCCATAATATTGCGCATGCGCGATCTCGACCCGGCGCGCGCCAAGCCTCACGGCAAGCTTCACCATTTTACCGGCGCGCGAAACATTGGCGCGGTGAATGACGGCATTTATCGTGAGCGGCAGACCCTCTTTCGTTACCCAAGCGGCGACCATTTCCTTGCGCTTAAAGGCGCCGTCGTAACCGGCGATAAAGTCGGCCGAATGCGCGTCCGAATCCTGGATCGAAAGCTGCACATGGTCGAGCCCCGCATTGCCAAGTTCTGCGACGCGCTCTTCCGTCAGGCCGATGCCGGAGGTGATGAGATTGGTATAAAGGCCCTCCTTGGCGCAATGGGCAACTATCTCGCAAAGATCGCGCCGCGCCGCCGGTTCCCCGCCGGAAAGATGAATATGCAGTACGCCGAGCGCTGCGGCCTCAGAAAAAACGCGCTGCCAAACCTGGGTGTCGAGTTCCTTGTCGCGCGATTCCAGCTCCAGAGGATTGGAACAATATGCGCAACCGAGCGGGCAGCGATGTGTGAGCTCCGCGAGCAGCCCGGCTGGGGGATCAATTTTTTCGAGCGCGGCAGTCACAGGTCCACCATGCGTTTCGCCGCCAGCTCGGCAAGCAGAGCCTTGACGTCGCTCTCGATTCTCGTCCGGTCGGCCGAAAATTGTCGCGCAAGATCATCGACTATCGCACCCAATGTTGCGGTCCCATCGCAGCGCTTCAAAATTTCGACGGCGATGGCATCGGCCTTGATCACCCGCTCGGGCGCAAGCAGAAGCCATTCGGCGCGCGTTTTATCATATTTCAGCCGGACGCCGCGCGGCAGACGCGGAACGCTGCTGCTTTCCGCCGAGTGCGCGCCCTCTGTCATGCGGCTTGCCCGCGCGCGTTCGTCCCCGGCACCCAGGCTCCTGGCGGGATCGCGTGATCGACATAAGCGCTCCACAGCGCGTCGAGCTGCGCCCAAAGCACCGAGCATTTGAACTCAAGCGCGGCGAGGACGGCATTTTGCTCGGGCCGCGTGAGCGCATGCGTCTTCACGTAATCGAGGGCAAAATCGCTGTCGCGCTTGGCTTGCGCGGGCCGCTGCGAAAAATAGGCAAGCGTTTCTTTGCTCACAAAATCATAATGCGCGAGCATGCCTGCGACACGTTCGCCAATAATCGCCGGTGAAAACAATTCCGTCAGCGATGAGGCGATTGCTTCGATAAGGCTCTTGGAGCGGCAGAATTCGACATAGGCATCGACGGCGAAGCGTGTGCCCGGCAGGATTCCTTGCGCCGAAGTCACATAGCCGCGCGAAAAGCCAAAACTGTCCGTCAGTTTGAACCAGCGCTCGATGCCGCCGTCGCCTTCGCATACACCATCGTGGTCCTCGATACGCTTACGCCAGGTACGCCTATCGGCGGAATCGGGCATCCTTGTCAGAATCGTTGCATCCTTGATCGGAATCGTTGCCTGATAATAATAGCGGTTGAGCGCCCAGGCCTGGACTTCCTCATAGGTACATTGACCGGCGTGCAGGCGGCGATGGAAACGGTGCAGATTGTGGTAACGCTCGGCGCCAATCTGCCGCAAGCGGGCCTCCAATTCCTCGCCCGTCATCGGCTGCGCGGCCTCGATCAAAGCAAAACCTCCATGCTGTCGTACGCAACCTCCCAGCCGGCGTGAAAAACCGCCTCGCGCTCGGGCGAATCCTCAATCAAAACCGGGTTGGTGTTATTGATATGCACATATATCTTGCGCGCAATCCCGCAATCCGCAAGTTCTTTCAACGAGCCATTCTCGCCGCTCATCGCGACATGCCCCATGCGCCAGGCGGTTTTTTTCGACAGGCCCAGTCTTACCATTTCGTCGTCCGTATAGGTTGTTCCGTCGAAGAAAATAAGTTTTGCTCCTGCAAGCCGCTCTTTCAAACTGTTATTAATTTTGGCGCAGCCGGGAACATAAAAAAACGCCGCACGGCCGTCGCTGATCTCAAGCCCGGCGGTTGATTCATTTTCGTACCCGATCTCAACGGCATCGCCTTCGAGGTAAAGCGGAACTTTTCCGGGCACGGCGAAAGCTGTGACCGTTAGTCCAAAGCCCGTATCAACGGGGCGGTCGAACGCGACCGGCTGCATTTGAACCAAATCGCGGTTCAACACGCCAAAAACGCCAGCCTGCGCCTGCGCCAGGGTCGCTTCGCTCCCAAAGAGCACAAAACTTTGTTGCTCGCGGAGCGTCAAAAGCCCGGCGAGATGATCGACATCGGCATTGGTGACAAAAACCGCGCAAATAGGCGACTGCCGCATCCCGCCTCGCGGGTGTAGACACGCCGTGGATATGATCTGCTGGCGGAGATCGGGTGACGCATTCAAAAGAAGCCAGCGCTCACCATCCGCGCTGACAGCGAGGGACGATTGGCTACGCGCCCTGACGCGCTTATCGTTGTTCCAGGCTAACCGGCATATCGGACACAGACAATTCCACTGCGGAAAGCCGCCGCCCGCCGCAGAGCCCAAAACGATAATGCGCAAAGCGCGCGCCGATCACAATTTTTAGCGGAAGTTCAAACGCTCAGGTCAGATCTCGGCTGACATATAGCTTGTTACTTCCATGCCAATGCAGACCTCGGTGATAATTGGAGTTGTCCAAGTCATATCAGTATTTGCCTCCGTATTTTGCGTTGCAATTCGGAAAACGCAATCGTTTCCTTGCCCTTTACAGGTTCGACCTGCAAGCCCCGTACTTAGCATCGGCGGGAGCCTCGCGCAACCCATTCCAGGCAAATATAGGCAACCCTAGGTCACAGCCACGACCGCTCCGCCGAGGCCCTCGCTTCGAAAGCTTCGATGTATGAAACCTTTTGCAGGGTCAGGCCAATATCGTCAAGCCCGAGCAGGAGGCAATGTCTTCGGAACGGGTCGATCTGGAAGGAAATAACTCCGCCGTCTGGCCCACGAATTTCCTGCGCCTCGAGATCGACCGAGAGCGCGGCATTAGCTCCACGCTTGGCATCGTCGATGAGCTTGGCAAGGTCTTCGGGGCTCACCGTGACCGGCAAAATCCCGTTCTTAAAACAGTTATTGTAAAAAATGTCGGCAAAGCTCGTCGAGATCACGCAGCGGATGCCGAAATCGAGCAGCGCCCAGGGCGCATGCTCGCGCGAGGAGCCGCAGCCGAAATTATCCTGGGTCACAAGAATTTTAGCGTTGCGATAGGCTGGCTTGTTCAACACAAAATCCGGGTTTTCGCTGCCGTCCTCGCGATAGCGCAGTTCCGCGAAAAGGCCCTTGCCGAGCCCCGTGCGCTTGATCGTCTTTAGATATTGTTTTGGGATGATCATGTCGGTGTCGACATTCATGATTTCGAGCGGGGCAGCGACACCAATGAGGGAGTTGAATTTTTCCATTTTGTAGGTCCAGGGCCTTTAGTCGCCCAAACACATCCTTCGAGAGCGTTTCGCGTTTGCTCAGAATGAGGGATTGCCGATTACTGCAGTCCTCACCCTGAGGAAGCCCGAGGGCTTCTCGAAAGGGGAGGGATTGACGGACTCTCGCTGCTGCAGGCAGGCTCTTAGCAAAGCACCACGGCCCGAGCAACTCCACCTGCCCATTACCCCTGCGCGGGCATTCGGCAGCCTATTTGCCCTCGCCTAGCTCCCGCATGGCTGCGGTCTTTCACCGCGGACGTCGCATGAGCCAGTCCTGCGGGGGTGTTCATTTTCCGTACTGCTTGGACGCAGCACTTCACAAGTCTTTCATATTGTTCATTCGCTGTGTCAAAGTACTTCATGGATTAGGCATGGGTTCGCGATTCCGTGTCATCAAAGCGTTAACGAGCAAGCGCAGTATTCTACCATCTAGCGACAATACTTCCAAGGGAGCTTCGAAATGCAACCATTGTTTGGCTTCAAACAGAGCTCGCTTGCCGTTGCGGCAAGCGGCATCTTGTTGTTGTTTGCAGGAACTTCCGCCGCAAATGCCGCGGGAGCTGGCCCTGCCGCGCAGGCGCCCTATAAACTTTCGATCTTCGGCATGGGAGCCAATGGCAATTCGGCACCCGATTCGCTCGTGCTTTGGCGCGCCAGCGTGCTGGTCGGTTACGGAAACGGGGTTGCCAAAGATGGCTCCGACGGCAAATCCAGCACTATCGTGCAATATTCGCTGACCGGCGACGTGCAGCGCAGCTTTAGCGTCAAGGGCCATAATGACGGGCTAAAGCTCATCGGTGCGAACGCGCTTTGGGCGCTGCAGAACGAAGACGCCAATCCCAATTTGGTTGTCATCGATTTGCTGAGCGGGACGCAGGCGAAATTTCTCTTCCCGCCCCCTCCTCATAAAGGCGGGTATGACGATCTCGCCGTTCTGAGCGGACATATCTTTATCTCTGCTTCAAACCCCACACTCAATTCCACGGGCGTGAACGTGTTTCCGGCTGTGCTGGAGGTCACCAGCTTAGCGGGGGGCATGGTGCATCTTGAAAAGGTTTTATCGGGAGATGCTCGTGCAACGGATATTCCGTCCGGCAAGGGGGTTTCACTCAATCTGACCGATCCGGACTCACTGACGGTAGATCCCCGCGGCAACCTCGTTCTCGACAGTCAATCCGATGCAGAACTGGTTTTCATCCGGAATCCTGACGCAGGATTCCTCCGCTCGGCAAATCTCCTCAAGATCACGGACACCACGGGCAAGGCGGTGACCGTCGATGACACGGCCTTTGCCTCAGATCCGCAATCGGTCATGCTGGTCTCCGATCTCAAAGCCAATATTATTTACCGGATTGAGGAGCCAAGCTTAGGTTTTGAACCGGGGACCGCCTATTCTGCCTCCGATTCCGCAGGCCTCGTCGGCCAACTCAATCTCGACAATGGCGTACTCATGCCGATCGCCACCGGCTTTGGTAGTATGCGGGGCGTCATTTTCGTACCGCCGGTCATAAAATAAGGGCGGTTATCAGGACCGCGGGATGCGGGGAAGCCGAACCTAGTTCTCAAGCCCGCATCCCACAACCTTGCTTGCGTAGCCGGAAGAAACCGGAGCGCCATTTCGGCGCGCCAGTACGTTCGCCTTACTTCGCGGACCTTTCCCGGGCCAGCCGGGCCAAGGATCGAGGCAAA